>REDH01000212.1 GCA_007693585.1 Deltaproteobacteria bacterium | reverse complement strand
GGCCGGGCGCTGGCCCCGCTGCACGGCCGCTGGCCCGCGGCGGCGCGCGATGCCGCCCTCGCCGAGCTGGACCCCCACGGGCTGCTGGAAGACGCGCGCGAGCCGTGGATGGACGACGGCGCGGCGGGCGACGAGGTCGTGCCCGGCTTCGGGGAGCCCCGGGTCATCGCGCCGGGGCTCGCCCTGCGGCTCGCCTCCGGGACCGTGGACGGGGCACCCGGGTCCTCTCCGCCGACGGACCGACTCCTGCTGCCGACCTCGGGCACCACGGACCGGCCCGCGTGGGCGATCCTGGAGGAGACGGCGCTCGTGGCGGCGGCGCGGGTGGCGAGCGAGGTGCTTGCGCTCGGGCCGCAGGAGTCATGGCTCGCGGTGATGCCGCTCTACCACGTGGGCGGATTGTCCATCCTGACCCGGGGGCTGTGCAGCGGGGCGGCGACGGTGGCCCTGCCGCGGTTCTCGGTGGAGGGGGTGCGGCGGGCGCTCCACGAGGGCGGGGAGGGGAGGGCGGTGACGGGGGTGTCGCTGGTGCCGACGATGCTGCATCGCCTGCTGGAGGCGGGGGTGGGGCCGGGGACGCTCCGGACGGCGCTGGTGGGCGGCGCCGCCTGCGCGCCGGCGCTGGTGGAGCGGGCGCTCGCCGCGGGCTGGCCGGTGCGAACGACCTGGGGGCTCACCGAGGCGGCCAGCCAGGTGACGACGATGCCCGCGGGGCGGATGGCCGAGGCGCCGGGGGCGAGCGGGGTGCCCCTGCCGGGAATGGCGGTGGAGGTGGCGGAGCCGGACGCGGACGGGGCGGGGGAGCTGGTGGTTCGGGGGCCGACGCTGTTCCGCGGGTACGTGGGGCGGCCGGACCGCTCGGCGCGGGCGCTGCGGGACGGCGCGCTGTGGACCGGGGACATCGGGCGCGTGAGGGCGGACGGGGTGGTGGAGGTGCTGGACCGGCGGGTGGACCTCATCGTGAGCGGCGGCGAGAATGTGCTGCCCTCGCGGGTGGAGGCGGTGCTCGCGGGAGTGCCGGGGGTGGCGGCTGCCGCGGTGGTTGGGCTGCCCGATGCGGAGTGGGGGCAGCGCGTGGCCGCGGCGGTGGAGGCGGCGCCCGGGGACGGGCGCGACGGAGAGGCGCTCGTCGCGGCATGCGCGGAGGCGGCCCGGCGCGCGCTGGCGGCGCACGAGGTGCCGCGGACGTGGCGGGTCGTCGAGGCGCTGCCGAGGACGGGGTCGGGAAAGGTGCGGCGCGCCGCGGTGCGGGACGGGTGGGCGGCGCGACCGGAGGAGGGCTGAGCCGGGCTCAGCGCTGACGATCGAGGGCCTCGTCGAGGTCGCCGAAGGCCTCCATCGCCCGCTGCTCCACCGCCTGGCGGACGCGCGCGTCGAGCTGCTCCATCCGGCCGAGGGCGCTCTCGAAATGCTCGAGGTCAAGGGCCATGAGCACCCACATCGTGCCCGTGTTCGAGACCCACGTGTCCACCAGACGAGCGCCGGGGACAGCCGTGTCCGTGATCTGCCGGGACACGTCCTGGATGAACTGCTCGTCGTCCGCGGCGGTCCCGAAGGCGCTGCCGCCCGTGACCGTGGCCTGGTAGTCGCGAAGCATGGACTCGACCCGCGTGTTGAGCGTGCGGGCGATCTCCGTGCGGCCGCGGGCCTGCGCCGTGCTGCGCGCCAGCGAGATGTTGCGCGTGCCGGCGACGGAGCCGACGCCGCAGATCACGTCCGCCGGGTCGTCATAGTAGGCTTCGCAGCTCTGGAGGACCCAGTCGGGCGCACCCTCGAGCTCGGCCTGGAACGTCGAGCCCGGACGAGGGGGCTCCTCCGGCCCGCGATCCTTGCCGCCACACGCGGCGAGGGTGGCGACGCCGAGAAGGAGCGAGGCGAGGACGAGGAAGGAGCGGTGCAGATCGTTCATGGCGAGGCTTCCGGGCGCTGGGGGTGATGGAACCGCGGTGGGCGGCGTACAGTCCCATGGACGGCGGGCCGAGGCGAGTATTCAGCGGGTGGGCGGGGCCAGACGCACGTCGGGCCCAGCTCGTCCACCACGGGCGTGGTCAGCGCGGCGAGTATTCGGCGCGTGGGCCGGCCACACGCAAGGGGGGTCGCGAGGTCCGGTGTTCAACCCGGCGTGGCACCGTTCGCAGGGGTGCAACGGCCACAACGATCGGAACAGGGGTCCAGGTTCCACCTCGCCATCACCCCGGCTCACGGAGCGCCTGCGCTTGCCCGGGGAGGGCGAGCGTGTCAGGATGGGGTATTCCGTCGGGTTCGGGTCTGAAGGAGGAATGGACGATGTGCACATGCTGGCGCCATCACGGGGTGATTCGGATCGGTTGGCCGATCCTCGCCCTGGGGCTCCTCTGGGCGCCTGCGGCGAGTGCCGAGGAGGAGGGTCACCCGGTCGCGGAGCCGGAACAACCGGTCACCGAGTGGACGCTGAGCCATGACGACACCCGGACGACCCTCGAGCCGCAGCCCGCCGGTTCGGCGGCAGACGGGCAGAGGGAAGATGGGGGTGTGGCCCCCCCGGAGTCCGGATTTCTCACCCGGGAGCAGATCGAGTCCATCATCAGACGCCACTCCAGCGGCCTGCGATACTGCTACGAGCGCGAGCTCCTGGAGGAACCGTACCTCGAGGGACGCATCACGGTGCGCTGGAACATCGAACTCGACGGACGGGTCAGTGCCGCCACCGCCATCGAGAACACCATGGGAAGCAAGGCCGTGGAGTCCTGCCTTCTGAGCGAGGTCGGCAGAATGCGATTCGACAGGCCCAACGGTGGCAGGGTCAACGTGACGTACCCGTTCACCTTCACCACTTCGCCCTGACGGTTGCCGCGTGGCCATCCCGCCGCGCGGCGATCCCGCGGCGCTGCCCTCTCCCGTGTTGTGGCCTGACCATGATGGCGCTGCGCTCCGGTCACGCGCTGCCGGCGCCACCGACGAAGAACGTCCCCGGCTCCAGGCCGAGCTGGCGGATCGCCTTCTCCCACATCTCGTCCGGCGGCGTGTCGAACAGCAGGTCCGAGCTCGCCTCCAGCGGCAGCCACGCGCCCTCGCCGAGCTCCGCCTCGAGCTGTCCCGGGCCCCAGCCCGAGTAGCCGAGCAGGAACCGGAACGAGCGCACGTCGCGCTGGCTCAGGAACTCGCGCAGCAGGTCCAGGGTGGCGCCGAGCTGGATGTCCTCGTGCACCGTCAGCACGCCCCCGTCGTCGTCCGGGTGGAACTCCGACGACCGGAACAGCACCCAGCCGCGCTCCGGAGACACCGGACCACCGCTGAACACCTGCTCTTCGGGCGGGTCGCGCTCGAGCTGAAACCCCACCTCCCGGGCGACGTCGCCGAGGGTCAGGTCCATCTGGCGGTTGATCACGAAGCCGAGGGCACCGTCGGTGCCGCTCTCCGCAAGAAGCACGACGGCTCCCCGAAACCGGGGGTCGGACATGCTGGGGGCGGCGATGAGGAGGCCTGGGGCGAGACGCTCACGCATGGAACGAGCCTAGCGCCGCCTGATGAACCCGGCAAGCCCGGGACATGCAGATGGTCAACGGGCCGGGGCGCACGCCGCGTCCGTGCCACGGTGCCGGTCCTCCCGGCCCGGGTCGTGCCGAGGGCGGAAGCGAGGCGGCGGGGCGGGATGGAGCGGCCCTGCACCCGAAGGCGCGGGCCGATTCGGCGGTCACCCCGGTGTGGAGGACGGCGGGTCCGGGCCACACTCGGGTCATCGGCCCTTGCTCGCCTTTCCGCTGCCCTTCTTCCCGCCGCCCTTCTTCCCGTCTCCCTTCGCGCGGAGCGCTGCGCGGTTGCCCTCTCTCGCGCCTTCGCCGGAGAAGCGGTCGCCGCTCATGTACTCCGGATCCGCGGCGAGCCTGCCGCCGATGCGCCAGGTGACGATGCCGAGGATCAGCACCACCACGGCGCCGATCTGTCCCGGCGTGATGCCCGGCGGCACGAGCTCGGCGAGATAGCGGGTGTCGGCGTCACCGATGTCCGTCGCGCGCAGGGTGTCCAGCCACAACCGGTACGGGGCGTACGAGATCATCATCACCGCGGCGTACCACCCCGGCCGCAGGTCGGGCCGCCGCCGCGCCCAGACGTGGTACACGGCGAAGATGCCCACCGCCCAGAAGACCTCCATGAACCCCAGATCCCATCGCGGCGTGTAGCCCGCCGCGCCGAACTCGGCCACCGCCGGTACGGAGCGCCGGAACCCGTCCGGGAAGTTCACCGCGAGGAAGAACTCGGTGGGCTTCCCGATGTGATCGTGCGCGGCGAAGCAGCCCAGCCGGCCGAAGATCCACGCCGCCGCGAACGCGTACGCGAGGGCGTCCATGTACTTCATCGCCGGCAGCCCCTTGCCGCCCTTGAGCTCGAACAGCCCCGGAATCAGCACGATGCGCTCGAACCGGAAGAAGAGCGCCAGCGCGATCGCCGCCCCCAGGAATCCGCCGAAGCTGCTGATCCCACTCCATATCTTGAAGATCTCCAGCCACGACCCGTCCGGTCCGAACACCCGCTCCGGAAAGTAGAAGAACAGGCTGACCTGGTGCGCGAAGAAGAAGGCGACGATGACCACGAAGATGCCGAGATCTCCGATCACCATCGGGTTGAGTCCGGCCTCGGCTGCGCGCCGCTGCGCGAGCCAGACACCGGTGAGGATGCCGATGCCGACCAGCAGGCCGAACATGTGAATCTCGAGGACCCCCTCGATCAGCGTGATCGGCTGGGTGGTCCAGTGCCAGTAGGGAATCATGGGGTGTGATCCTGCCGCGAGGGGGGCGGGGGAAGCGTCGGCCGCCGGGGTTCAGACGCCGATGGGATGCCAGGCGGTCTTCATCTCGAGGAAGGACAGCATCCGGTAGGGGGACACGATGTCCGCGGGCGCCTGGTCCATTCCCGGGGCTTCCGGGAGGACGACGATGCGCTTCAGGGTCTCGGCGCCCAGGGTCTCGATCTCGCGGTGGTCTTCCGCCGTGATGGCGGTGGCGAGGAGGCCGTCCACGTCCGCGTGGCCGGCGAGGTGCGCGAGGGTACCCGCCTGCGGCGCGCTCAGCAGGTTGACGACCCCGCCGGGGAGGTCGCTGGTGGCGAGCACCTCGCCCAGCTCGAGACCGATCAGCGAGGCCTCGGCGGGGAGGAGCACGACGCAGGTGTTTCCGCCGGCGATGACCGGGGCGATGCTCGCCACGAGCCCGAGGAGCGGCGGCGTCGCCGGGGCGACGATGCCGACCACGCCGAGGGCCTCGGGCGAGGTGATGTTGAAGAAGGGCGCGGCCACCGGGTTGGTTCCGCCGAAGACCTGTCCGATCTTGTCGGGCCAGCCGGCGTAGCCGACGAGCACGTCGATGGCGAGGTCGACCTCGCGGCGCGCGGTCTCGTCGGCCTTGCGTCCGCCGGTGGCGGCGAGCCGGGCGATGAAGCTCTCGCGCCGGCCCTCGAGCATCTCGGCGGCGCGGTAGAGGATCTGGGACTGGTTGAACGCGGTGCGCCCGGCCCAGCCCGTCTGGGCCTTGCGGGCGGCCACGACGGCGTTGCGCAGGTCCTTGCGCGAGGCCTCGGGGACATTGACCACGGGTTCTCCCTTGCCGGCGGAGAGGGGCAGGACGCGACCGCTCTCGGAGCGGATGAAGGCGCCACCGCTGTACATCTTCAGGGTCTTGCGCACGGCGAGGCGCGCGGGGATCTTGCGGGTGGCCATCAGCGTACCTCCAGGTAGGGCAGGAGGCCGTGCCGGCCGCCCTCGCGGCCGAACCCGCTCTCCTTGTAGCCGCCGAAGGGGCTCGTGGGGTCGAAGCGGTTGAACGTGTTGCCCCACACCACCCCGGCGCGCATGGCGCCGGCGACCATGAACAGGCGCGAGCCCTTGTCCGACCAGACGCCCGCGCTCAGGCCGTAGGGGGTGTTGTTGGCGCGCTCGATGGCCTCCTCGGGGGTGCGGAAGGTCAGCACCGTGAGCACCGGACCGAAGATCTCCTCCTGGGCGACGCGTGCGGACTGGGCCAGTCCGGTGAAGACGCTCGGCCGGAAGAAGAAGCCCTTCTCGGGCAGATCCCCGGGGCACTGGTAGAGCTGGCCCCCGGCCTCGACGCCGCTGGCGACGAGGGTCTGGATGCGCTCGAGCTGCTCGCGGCTGTTGATGGCGCCCACGTCGGTGTTCTTGTCGAGGGGGTCGCCGACGCGCAGGGACTGCATGCGCCAGCGCAGCTTCTCCATCACCTCGTCGTGGATGCTCTCCTGGACGAGGAGCCGGGAGCCCGCGCAGCACACATGCCCCTGGTTGAAGAAGATCCCCGCAACGATCCCCTCGACCGCCTGGTCGATCGGCGCGTCCTCGAAGATGATGTTCGCGCCCTTGCCCCCGAGCTCGAGGGTGAGCTTCTTCCCGCTCCCCGCGATGGCCCGCTGGATGTGTCGACCCACCGCCGTGGAACCGGTGAAGGCGATCTTGTTCACGCCCGGATGCTCGACCAGCGCCGAGCCGGTGGCCCCAGCCCCGTTCACGATGTTCACCACGCCGGGGGGCAGGTCCGCCTCCAGGATCAGCTCCGCAAGGCGCATCGCCGTCAACGGCGTGTTCTCCGCGGGCTTCAGCACCAGCGTGTTCCCGCACGCCAGCGCCGGCGCCAGCTTCCACGCCGCCATCAGCAACGGGAAGTTCCACGGGATGATCTGACCCGCCACCCCAACCGGGCCCACCTGCGCCCCGGGGACCGCATAGCCCAGCTTGTCCGCCCAGCCCGCGTAGTAGAAGAAGTGCGCCGCCGCGAGCGGAATGTCGATGTCCCGACTCTCCCGGATCGGCTTGCCACCGTCCAGGGACTCCAGCACCGCCAGCTCCCGCGCATGCTCCTGGATCAGACGCGCGATCCGGTACAGGAACTTGCCCCGCTCCGCACCGCTCATCCGGCCCCACGGACCATCGAGCGCCCGGCGGGCCGCCTTCACCGCGCGATCCACGTCCTCCGACGTGCCCACCGCCACCTCCGCCAGCACCTCCTCGGTCGCCGGGTTGATGGTCTGCATCGTCTCGCCGCCCTCGGTGAAGGCGCCGTCGATGAAATGCCCGTACCGCGGCTGGAGACGGACGATGTCCCGGCTCTCCGGGGCCGGGGCGTACGTCCACAGATCGCCGAACAGGAGGCGACGCGGGGTCCGCAGGGTCGAGGATTCGTTCGTTGCCATCTGGGCTCCTGGGAAGGCGCAGCCTCAGCCGAGGCTGAAGTACCGCGCCGACTGGTAGTGGCCGGTCCGCAGCTTCTCCAGCTGCATCAGCACGTCATTGAGCAGGCTCGAGGCCCCGAAGCGAAACAGGTCCGGCGTCAACCACGCGTCGCCGAGGGTCTCCTTCACCATCACCAGATAGTGGAGCGCCTGCTTCGCCGTCCGGATCCCGCCCGCCGGCTTCATGCCGATCTTCTCCCCGGTGCGCAGGTAGTGATCCCGGATCGCCTCCAGCATCACCAGCGTCACCGGCATCGTCGCCGCCGGACTCACCTTGCCCGTGCTCGTCTTGATGAAGTGCGCCCCCGCCGCGATCGCGATGTCCGACGCCCGCCGCACCCGGTCGTACGTCTGCAGCTCCCCCGTCTCGAGGATCACCTTCAGGTGCGCCTCCCCACACGCCTCCCGCGTCGACGCGATCTCGTCGTACACGAAGCCGAGATCGCCCCGCAGATAGGCGCCCCGCGAAATCACCATGTCGATCTCGTCCGCTCCCGCCTCCACCGCACGGCGCACCTCGTCCAGACGCTCCTGAAGCGTCGCCTGCCCGCTCGGGAAGTACGTCGCCACCGCGGCCACCTGGATGCCCGTGCCCGACAGCTCCTGCCGCGCCACTGGCACCAGCGTCGGGTACACGCACACCGCCGCCACCGGCGGACACGGCGCCTGCACCATCGGCTGCTTCGCCTTCGCACAGAGCTCGCGCACACGGCCGGGCGTGTCCGCACCCTCCAGCGTCGTCAGGTCCATCATGGAGATCACCAGCTCCAGACCCGACCGCTTCGCCTCCTTCTTGATCGACCGCGTCGTGAACGCCGCCGCCCGGGCATCCGTCGCCACGCGGTCCACCGTCGGCGATGGACGCACACTCTCGATTCCGGACATGCCGCCTCCAGCAAAAGGTCGCCCCGCAACAGCCCCCGCACGCGCACCCTTCGCGCCTGCGGCAGCCCCCGCACCACCCGGCCCGAATAGACCGCCACCCCAGCGCTGACAAGGGTGAATCCCCGGCGCGCCAGCCCGCCGTCAGCGCAGCGCGTCGCCCAGCAGCGCACCCACCCGCGCCCCGTCCACCAGCACCTCCAGCAGCGGAGGCTGCACCAGCTCCGGACCGAGCGCGGCGATCCCCGCCACGCGAAGCCCGTCCACCCCGCGCACACAACCCGCGGCGTCCGCCACGCACGACTCCGCCTCGCCCGCCACCAGCCCACCCCGAGCCGTCCGCGCCCAGAGCCGCGGAACATGCACCCCCAACTCCCCCGCGCTCACCGCCCGCTCCACATCCTCGTCCGTGCGCAACAGCCGCGCCGGCGACAACGGCAGCAACACCCCGTCCCCTCCCACCGCCGCCGCCAGCCGCGCCGCCTCCTGAAGCCCGAACGCAAGCACCCGCTGCGCATCCGGCGGATCCAGCCGCCGTACCTCCGGACGCGCCCCGCGACGGGCACGCACCGACGCCCCCACCAGACCCGTCCACGTCACCGCCAACGCCCGACCGTCCGCAAATGGCCGCAACCGCTCCACATGATCCGGACCATACCCCGGCACCGCCACCGCCAGATCCGCCGCCTCCAGACGCGCCGCTCCCACCCGGACGCTCCGACCCTCGTCCGACTCCCCCACCACCTGCCGCCGATAGGACACCGCCTCCACCGGCGACGTGCGCCACCCCCACCGCGCATGCGACGGACCCCCACGCACCGGAAGGAACGCCGTCACGTCCAGCCCCACCGTGGCACCGCGCCGCACCGCCCCGAGCCCCGCCTCCTGCACCAGCCCCACCGCCTCGATCGCGCTCGAGCACAGCAACACCGCCCGCGCATCCAGACGAAACGTACCCAGCTCCGTCATCCGCGCCGGATCCACCAGCACCCCCTCCACCCCGATCACCCGCCGCCGCCGCACCCGAAGCGCCGTCACCCGAGCGCCGTGCACCACCGCCGCACCCGACGCCAGCGCCCGACGCAACGCCGCACCACCCGGCCGATCGTTCGCCGCCGCCTGCGCATAACGACGAACCCGACCCCCCGTCCGCTCCGCCGCCACCGCCACCGCCTCCTCCAGCGCGCTCACACCATCCGCCAGCGCCGCCCCGTGCGCCGCCAGCACCTCCGCCCGAAGCCGCTCCAGCACCTCCGCCGGGACATCCAGCCGCTCCGCCTGACGCACCGCCGTCCGCGGCCCCGGCGCCGCAAGCACCGCCTCGTCCGCCGTCGCCCCCTCCGGAAGCCGCACCGCCCCATCATCCGTCCACCGCGCCC
>REDH01000092.1 GCA_007693585.1 Deltaproteobacteria bacterium | reverse complement strand
GCCTTCGCGGCGGCGCTGGCGGAGGCCCGCCGCTGGGGGGCAGAGGCTGCGGCGGCGCGGCGCGCCGGCCGCCCGTTCCCGCCGCCCGTGGAGGGCGTGGCGTTGCCGCTGGGTTCGTGGCGGGCGTTGTCCCTGCGGGGGGACGTCAGCTCCGCGAGCGGCTGATCGGGTTGGTGTGCACGACCTCGGGCCCGGTGTCGGCGCTCGGTGCAGCGGCGGGAGCCGGAACGGGCTGCTCGGCCTGCGGGGCTTCCTGCACTTTCTGGCCGCCTCCGTCGCGCTGGGCGATGGGCTCGACGTTCGCCACGATGGTGCGGCCTTCCTCGGTCGGTCGCTGGGCGATGGTCGCCACATCCTCGATGGAGGCGAGGATGCCGTTGAGTTTCTCGAACCACATGCCGGTGTGCGCGCGCTCGCGGCCGCGCAGCCGCATGACGAACTTCACGCGGTCGCCCTTGGCGAGGAAGCCGCGCGCCTGCTTGATCTTCGTCTCGAGATCGTGGCTGTCGGTCTTCGGGCGCAGGGTGATGGTCTTCACCTCGACCCGCGCCGCCTTCTGCGCGCTCGCGCGCTTGGAGGCCTCGTAGCGGAACTTGCCGTAGTCCATGATCCTGCAGACCGGCGGGCGGGCCTGCGGTGCCACCTCGACCAGGTCCAGCCCCTCGTTGCCGGCGATGTCGCGCGCCTCGTCCGGGCTCATGATGCCGAGCTGCTCCCCGTCCACCCCGATCACCCGGATCTGCGGAAAGCGGATCTGGTGGTTGACCCGGTGCATGTCCGGCGACGGCCCTCTCGATGATCCTCCCCTGTTCATTCAACTCCATGTCGTGGTGATCGATGCGGAGCGCCCCCAATCCGGAGGAGCCCCGGGACCGGACGCCGGTCCCTTCGCACGGCGCAGATCCTGTGCGCGGCGGCCCGTACCATACCACCGCCACCGCTGCGCGCAACTCGTTCCGCCCGGGACCACGGCGAAAAGGCCCGCGCACGGTCCCCCGAACCGCCCGCCGCGCACCTCCGGACCACCCGCGCCGGCGGTCGCCATCATCCCTCGGCGTGGCGCCGCAGGAACTGCACCACCGCCTCCCGCCACGCCTCCGGCGCCTCGATGGGCAGCGTGTGGCCGCACCCGCGGATCAGCACGTGCTCCACGGTGTCGAACGCATCCGCGAGGCGGCGGGCGTCCTCCAGCGGCACGAGCGGGTCCCGATCGCTCGTGAGCAGGAGCACCGGCGCACGCACCCGGCGCGCCTCCGCCGTCGGATCCGGGTATCCCTCGAGCGCCGTCAGCAGGGCCTCCAGCCCCTCCGGCGAGTTGCGCTGCACCGTCGCCCGGATGATCCCGTCCACCTGACCCCGGTGCGCACGTGCGAACTCCTCGCCCACGATCATCGGCAGCGTGCACCACGCCATCGCCTCCACGCCCCCCCGCACGAGCACCTCGCGCCACGATCGCACGATCAGCCGGCGATGCGGACCGTCGTTCGTCCCCACGCTCGTGAGCACCAGCCGCTCCACCCGCTCCGGCAACGCCGAGGCCGCCGCGAGCGCCACCCGCGCCCCGTGGCTGAAACCCACCAGCGTCACCCGCTCCACGCCGAGCGCGTCCAGCAGCCCCTCCAGGTCCGCCACCTGATCCTCCAGCCGGATCGGCACGGGCCCCAGCGCGCTCCGTCCCTGCCCCCGCGCATCGTACGCGATCACCCGGTAGTCCCCGGCCAGCGCCCGCATCTGACTCCGCCAGTTCGCCGTCGACTGGCTCAACCCGTTGAGCAGCAACAGCGCGGGCCCCTCGCCGCGCTCCTCCACCCACAGCTCCGTCTCCCCGTTCGCCACGCGCACCGTCGCCATCCGCTCCTCTCCTTCGTTCCATCGGCCCGCGACCCGCGCGCCATCCTCGCTCAGGGCTGCTCGCCCAGCAGCCGCAACGCCGTGGCCGCAGCCGACATCAGCGCACCCTCCTGCACCGGACGCGCCTCGTCGTTCGCCGTGAGCACCAGCGCGAACCAGCGCCCGTCGTCCCGCAGCAGCAGCCAGGTCATGTTGAGCACCCCCGGCTCCGACCCGCCCTTGTACCCCACGTACGGCCAGCGGGCACGATCGAACTCCAGTCCCGGGTTCAGCCCCAGGATCTCCATCGCCGGCTGCGCCCCCGGACGCGACAGCGACAGCTCCCGCAACCAGTGCAGCGTTCCGCACAGCTCCTCCGCCGAGGCGTACCACTCCAGCACGTCGATCGCCCGCGGCGTGGTCCACGGACCCGCCTCCCGAAGCGCCTCCAACACGTCGAAATCCACCGGACCCTCGTCGAGCAGCGCACGGCGGCCGTCCGCATCCCCAGCCCGCCAGCGCGTCAGCTCCTCCGCCATCCGCGGCAGCTTCAACCCCGTCATCTCCCGCGTCGTCAGCAGCGGACGGTTGCGCTCCGCCAGCTGCTCCCCCCACGTCTCCATCGCCTCCTCCACCCGCTCGCGGCCCAGCACCCCGATCAGGTGGTCCGTCGCCGTGTTGTCGGAGATCCGGATCATCTCCGTCGCCATCTCCCGCACCGAGAACGTCGCCCCGGCGGGCTCGTTCTGCATCACCCCGGACGGGATCGAGCGCCACTCGTCGCGAATCTCCACCGCGTCCAGCCACGTCGTGTCCCCGCCGAGCACCGCGTCCACCACCGCGCCGAGCACCCAGATCTTGAAGGTCGACCCGATGGCCAGCGGCTCCGCCGGCGCCATCGACTCCAGCGGCTCGCATCCCGCGTCCCCCACCTCCGCCGCCAGCAGCGACACCCGCTCGCCCGCCTCCGCCAGCCGCGACCGCACCCCGTCCCAGGAACCCACGTCCTCCGTCATCCGGTCCGGCGCGAGCTGCACCAGCAGGGTCTCCATCCGGCCGTCGGCGTCCCCCTCCGCCAGACCCACCACCACACGGTACACCCGGCCATCCTCCGCCCGCAGCACGCCCACCAGCATCCCCTCCTGCGGCGCGTCCTCCAGTTCCTCGAGCACGAACGCCCCGAGCAGCGCCGAGAGCTGGATCATCACCGCCGAGAGCTGCGCCGCGGGCACCTGCGCCAGGAACGCCTCCGTGAATCGCTCCCGGGCCTCGTCCCGATCCGGCAATCCCCCCCCCGTCTCGAGCCGATCCAGCACCCAGCGAAGCTGCACCGAGATCCGCCCCTCCGGCAGCGGCACGCCCGCCGCATCCCACCCCCGCTCGCCATCCTCCTCCTCCGGCCGCTCGCCGGGGCCCATCTCCTCCACCACGAACTCGAGGATGCCGTCCTCCGGCTCGTCCACCGCCTCCGCCACCGCACCGCCGGACCGGGCCGCACAGCCCGAAGCCGAGCATGCCAGAAGGGGCACGAGGAACAGGAACGGCAACGAACCACGCAGCAATCGCTCGACCATGGCAGGATTCGGGGGATGGGGAGTCACGGAGACCGGTCGCCCCGACGGACCGGCCGCGGGACGCTCGCACGGGCACAAAGACCCATCCCCGAGCGGAACGCAAGGTTTCCACGGTGGAACACCCACACCGACCTACCCGCCTTGCCCCTCCGCCGCCCGCTGCCTACCCGCACACCGGTCCACCCGATGGCAGCGTCCATCCCCCCATTCCCGGCCCGACCATGCGCAAGACCTCCCGCACCCTCACCCCCCGCGGACGCTCCCGCCGCACCTTCCTCGCCGCTTCCGGCTCCGCCGGCCTCGCCCTCGCCGCGGGCTGCGGCGGCGCCCCGCGCCCCGAGGTGAGCACCGTGTCCCACGCGGACCACAGCGTCGTGCCCGACGCATACACGCTCCCCGAGCTGCGCTACGCCTTCGACGCCCTCGAGCCCCACATCGACGCCCTCACCATGGAGATCCACTGGGGCCGGCATCACCAGGCCTACGTCAATGGTCTCAACGCCGCGCTCGACGAGGAACCCTCCCTGCGCGAACGCCCCCTCGAGCTGATGCTCGCCGACCTCGACGCCGTCCCCGAGTCCGTCCGCACCGCCGTCCGCAACCACGGCGGCGGCCACTACAACCATACCCTCTTCTGGGACACCATCGGCCCCGACGGCGGCGGCACCCCCGACGGTCCTCTCGCCTCGGCCATCGACGATGCCTTCGGCAGTTTCGACGACTTCCGCGAACGCTTCCGCGACACCGCCCTCGGCGTCTTCGGGAGCGGCTGGGCCTGGCTCTGCCAGAACGAGGACGGCACGCTCGTCCTCCACGACACCCCCAACCAGGACACCCCCCTCGCCGACCGGCTCCACCCGCTCCTCGGCATCGATGTCTGGGAGCACGCCTACTACCTCGCCTTCCGGAACGAGCGCGGCCGCTACATCGACCACTTCTTCGAGGTCGTGGAGTGGGATGCCGTCCGCGCCCGCATGCGCGGACTCACCGACGAAGCGGAGACGGCTCGGGCGCGATGAGGTTGCCCCACAGACGCCGCTTCACCGCGTGACGCTGCCGCGCCTTGTACACATCGTGCGAGGCCAGCCCAGCCTGCGTGATCTCCCAGCTCTCCTGATCGAGGATCTGCACCTCGAACGGAAACAGGAACCGCGCCTCCTCCTTCTCCGTCATCCCGTCCACCAGCGCGTCCACGTGCGGCGCACAGCTCGGGTCGCACCGCCGCAGCGCCTCGAGCTGCACCCGCGCCTCCTCCGGCACCTCCGCCGGCACGATGATCTGCTGGGAACACGTGAACTGGATGGAGTGGTACGCGATGGACGTGAACACGTTCCGCCCCGCCGCCGGCGGGCGCGGATACGGATAGCTGCGCACCAGCCGGCGCAGGGTATCGATGTCCATCCCCTGCAATCCGTCCAGCGTCTTGCCCTCCGCCAGCCGGGCCATGTCCGACCGCAACCGCTCCAGGTCGATGAGCGTGTTGCGCGACCGACCGGGCTTCACGTGGGCGAACATGACCACGCTGTGCCGCCGCAGGTACTCCGCCACCAGGAGCGCGTCGAAGCGCTCCCGCGTGATGAACCGCACACCGATCCAGTCGAAGACCTCCGCGGCCGTGTTGTCCGGCTTGTGCAGGAGCTTCATGGCCATGGACGTCCGCGACTTGGATCCCTTGACCTGGAACTCCCGCAGAGGAATCCCGTTCGGGTCCGTGCCGAGGCACAGCGCGTCGCCCTCCCCCTGCAGGTGGGGCTCGAAGCGCTGCAGGATCTGCCGCTGAATGTGCTGGTCGAACCGGTGCTTGAAGAACGACCCGCAGTGGGCGAACGTGTGCATCACCCGCAGCAGCGTGCAGGCCCAGAGCTGCATCGGATCCCCCACCGGACGCGCGCTCGCCAGCAGCACCTTGCGCACGTCCCGCTCGTCCCGCACCGTCGGCTCGATGCGCAGGTGAGGCTCGTCGTGCAGCAGCTCTCCCTCGATGAACGCGATCGCCTCCTGCCGCAGGGTCTCGAGCTGCTCCCGGTGCGCGGCGCGCTCCCACCGGAACCCGTAGCATGCCAGGAACGCCTCGGCCGAGGCCTCGCTGTCCACGTGCAGCCGCGGCTCGTCCAGCCCGCTCGTGCCCTCGATGATGGGCCGGATCAGGTCCCACCCGATCGTCACGGTCGTCTCCGCGTCCGGCGGAACGGGTTGCCCGCCGCCCCGCGCACTGCCCTGGGAGAGGCTGTTCAAGGTCGCATGTGGAGATTGGGAAGCCGGATGGGGACCCATGCGGACCCCGCGCGAGCGCACCGGAGTGACCCCGGTCCGTCGGAAGACCCCTGTCCATGGGGCGCCGACGTCTAATGCACGCCCACCCTCCGGTCAACCGGACGGTCCCGGGTCCCTTCGCTGCCCTGCCCTCTCGGAAGGACCGCTCCGGCGGTCGACACCGACGACCTGCCCGGTCGCCGGACGCTGGTCACCGGTCCCGATGGCCTTCAGTACTCGACCCCGAGCACGACGCGAACGCGACGGTCGAGGGGTTCCACCTCCTCGGCCGCGCGGCGATCCAGCTCGACCTCGCCCCGGAGCTCCAGGAAGACTGCGCCGCCGAGGCCGGTGCGCAGGGACGTCACGCTCGACAGCCGAACATCCTGCAGGTCGGTGAACGAGGGCTGGGCGTAGCTCGTATGCCCCAGCAGGAGCTGGTCGCCGAGGGCGAGGGTGAGCTCCAGGTAGCTGGACCATCGGTGGGTGAACACCCGCGCCCCGGAGTCTCCGACGCCCTCTTCCCGGGTGTAGCGTTCCCATTCGGGCATCCAGGCGGTGCCGAGGAACACGGCCCCCGCCTCGCCCTGCGCGAGGGTGAAGCGGGGCCCCACGCCCACGAGGGTCCGGCTGCGGAGACGCCGGAAGGGATCCCAGGAGTGCTGGGTGAAGGCCTCCGGGGCGACCCGCTCCGTGAGCTGGTGCCGGAACCGAAGGTGTCCCATCGCGCGGCGGCGGTACGTCTCGCCGTTGGCACGCCCCAGCTCGCCATCGAGGACGAGCAGCACGAGGTTGGGCCCGGTGCGGAAGCGGGTGTGGCTCGTGAGGCCCACCGTCAGGTCGTTGGTGTTGCCCCGCTCCCACTGCAGCGGTGCCTGCAGGCTCCCGGAGAAGCCGTCCTCCTCGGCCGCACCGGCGGCCGGGAGCACGTTGACGATCCCCGCCTCCGGCGCCGTGCCGAAGAGCACGGCGACGAGGAGGGCCGTGGCGAAGGGGAGGAACCGCGTCATGGGGACCTTCGTCGTCCGGCGCTTCGCGAGCCGGCCTGGCAGGGGCCGGCTCGCGGGGTGGAGCGTCAGCCGGCGCGCAGCACGGTGACCACGGAGGTGCGGTCATCTCCGCCCATGTTGGCCGCGAGGCCGACCTTCGGGCGGGTGGGCATCTGGTAGTCCCCGCACTCGCCCTTCATCTGCCGGACGATTTCGAGGAGCTGCTTCACGCCGGTGGCGCCCACGGGGTGTCCGAAGGCGAGGAGCCCGCCGCCGGTGTTGATCGGGATGTCCCCGTCGATGTGGCTGCGGCCCTCGCGGGCGAGGGTCCGCCCCTGACCGAACGCGGTGAAGCCGAGGGCCTCGGCCATGAGGATCTCGGTGACGGCGAAGCAGTCGTGGACCTCCGCGACCTGCACATCTCCTGCCGCGATCCCGGCGTCGCGGTACGCCTCGGCGGCGGCGGCGGCGGTGACATCCAGGCGCGTGTAGTCGGTGACGCGGCCGAGCCCGCCGGTGCGCTGTGCCCACGAGACGATCTCGACGCAGTCCTCGGGGCGCAGACCGAGGGCGGCGAGGCCGTCCTCGGAGGCGAGGAGCATGGCGGCGCCGCCGTCGGACACCTGGGAGCAGTCGCTCATCTTCAGGTGGTCGCGGTAATCCTCGTTGCGCAGGAAGCAGGGGTTGCGATCACCCGCGGTGGCGGCGTCCTCGACGGACATCGTGACGGCGCGCATGTGGGCGTTCGGGTTGCGGTTCGCGTTGCCGTAGGCCTTGGCGACCACGTGGGCGATGTCCTCGTCGGTGGTCCCGGTGGCCTCCTTGAAGAGCTTCGCGCGGCGGGCGAACATCGCGGGAAAGGTGAACTCGTCGAGGTCCCGCTCGGTGGCGAAGTGCGATGCCCGCGCGAGGTAGCCCGCGCCCTCGCGGGCGCTGACGCTGGTCTGGACCTCTGCGCCGGCGGCGAGGGTGACGTTGGCGCCGGCCTGGATGGCCTCGATGCAGCCGACGACGGCAAGGGCGCCGGACGCGCAGGCTCCCTCGACCCGGGTGAAGGGGGTCCCTTCCAGGGCGGGGACCACGCGGGGGACGAGCGCCCCCATGTGCCCCTGCTGGACGAAGAGCTCCCCGGCGAAGTTGCCGACGTAGCCCTTGTCCACCTTCGCGGCGTCCACCCCGGTGGACTGGAGCGCACCCTCGATCGCGCTGGCGAGGTGCTCGTCCAGCGTCGGGTTCTCCCGCTGGCCGAAGTCCGGGTGCCCCTTCCAGATGAAGTCCGGGTGCTTCTTGCCGATGAATGGGGTGAGGGCGCCGCCCACGACGAAGACACGACGATGAGGTTTCATGCTTGCTCCTTGCTCGAGGGGACCGCCTCGGCAGTCGACCCGCGCGCACCCCCCGAAGTCCGGTGCGGGGTTTCGCCGGGAGACGGCCCTGATTATCGACATCCATGGCCGCACGCCGGACCGGCAGCGGACCAGCCGGGAGGCTAACCGCTCTTCTCGTCCTGACAAGGGCCCGTCGAGACAGTTTTCCCGGTCGACCGTCGGCGCACCGCGCCACCCGCACGCCGCCCATGACCACACCCGCCCCCCTTCAGACCCCCACCACCGCGGCGCCGCTGCCCGAAGGCGCGATCGTCGACGGGCGGTGGCACGTGGACGAGCTCCTGCACGCGTTCCCCGGCGGAGCGGTGCTTGCACGCTGTGTGGATCGCGCCCTGGACGACCGCGCGCTGCTGGGTCTGCTGCTGCCCCCGGGCACCGCCTCGCCGCCCCGGGACTTCCCCGCGGCGTCGCTGCCCGTCGTCGATCGGGTGCGCACCACCGCCGGCACGCTCCTCCTCCTGCACGCGTCCCCCTTCTGCATGCCTCTCGATCAGGCCCTCGGTGGCCTCGGCCGAGAGGCCCGCGCACAGCTCATCGTGCAGCTCGCCGAGGCCCACGCGGAGGACGACGGCTGTACCCTGCTGCTCTCCCACCCGGGAGTGCTGTGCGCCGTCGCACAGGGGCGCACCCTGCACCTGGGGGTGGTCGCCGTCCCCGCGCCCGACGCCGAGGACGAGGCCCGGGCCCGGCGGTCCTTCATCGAGCGCCTGGTCCGCGCCCGGCTGTACGGTATCGACCCCGACGTCCCGGCGGACGTCGCCCACGGGCGGCTCCCGGAGCCCGTCGCCGACGTGCTGCGAAGCCTCGACGGGCCTGGTGCGCCGGCCGCACTGGCCCGGGTCCTCGCCGTCGACGAGGGCAGCCCGCCGCCCCTGCGGGGTTCGCCACCCGCGGAGTCGGGCGCCCTTCTGCTCGATCGCTGGGCCGACCGCGGACGCGGCCACCGGGTGCGCGCAGGGGTCGAGCTCGCCGCGCTCGCCCTCATGGCGGTCGTGATCGCCCTCCTCTACCGGCCGCTCCTGGAGCGCCCCGTTCCCCTCGCCTCGACCGGCACGGGGCAGGAGGAACAGTCTCCCCACGAAGCGCGAACGCCCGACCCGCCGCACGAGACCGAGGCTCCCACCCCCATCCCGGAGCCCGTGGTCACCGCCGCTCCCTCCCCGGCCCGAGGCACCGACGGAGCCCGCCCCCACGCGGTTGCGCGCCATACCGGCCCGGTGCCCCACATCCTCGGCCCCATCCCCCCGGGTGAGGAGCACGGCGTGCCCTGGCGAACGTTTGCTGCGCCGCCGGAGCAGCCGTTCGCGCTCCTTGGAGTGGACGGTCTCGCCCGACGGATGGTCCACGTGCAGCGGAACGACGCGGGCGACCTCCTCGCCGTCGAGTACCGGACGCCCCACGGCGACCTCGCAGGCCGACTCGAAATGGACGCCGGTGCGGGGTCCCTGCGCTGGATGTCCGGGACGGGACGGCCTCTCCATCCGGGCTGTGTGCTCACCCACAGCCTGGACGGCGTGGATCGCTGGGAACGACTGGCGTGCCTGGACGAAGACGGGATCCCCTCCACGTTTCCCCGATCCGGGGTGCACGAAGTGCTCTGGACGTGGCGCGACGGGGCGGAAGGCCTCATGGCCCGCCGGGAAGCGCTGGATCCACAGGGGGCACCCGCGGCGCTCCTCGGTGCTGCCACCGCCGACGAGCGGACGTGGGATCCCCTCGGGAGGCTCGTGCGGCACCGCACCCTCGGCCCGGACGGGGCGCCGCGGGCATCGGCGTCCGGCCGGCCCGCCACCTGGCACTTCCTTCACGAGCCCGGGCGGCTGCGCATCGAGGGGCGCAGCGAGGACGGCGTCGCTGCGCCCCTGCTGGGGGAGGTCGTGGCTGTGGACATCCGCAGTGGCGCTCCGGGAGAGCCGGAGGTCATCCGTTTCCTCGGGGAGGACGGACACGCGGTCAGCCTCCCGGGGTCCCGCGTCCACGCGGTGATCGTCGACCGGTGTCCGGCCGGCCGGCGCACGGGCATTCGCACTCTGGACCGCACCCGTCGGCCCACCGCCGATGCCCTGGGCGTCCACCGGATGTCCTTCGTGCCCGGCTCCGACGGACATGCTGCCCGCATCTGCCACTTCGGCCCGGACGATCTGCCGGTCGCCAGCGACCACCTCGGAGGAGCCCACTGCCTGGTGCTCGACGAGGACGAGCGGGGCAGGCGGGTCCGTCTGTCGGCCTTCGGGACCGACGGTGCGCCGCGTCCTGTCGGACCGACCGCTCACTCGCGCTGGGAGCGCCGGTTCGACTCGGCGAACAGGCCGGCGGAGGCGTGGGTGACCGAGCCCGAGCCGGGCACCTCCGGCCCGGTTTCCGTCACGCGGGTCCGGTACCACTGGGATGACCGCGGCCTTCTCTCCCAGGTACGCTTCCTCGGGGAGGACGGGCGGGCCACGGAGGACGGAGGCGGGGTGGCGGGATACCGCCTCGAGCATGGCCCGGACAGCCTTCCGGGCGACTGGATCCTGCGCTGCGCGATGGACGAACAGTGGCGGCATGCCCCCAGCCTGGGTGGATTCGGCCGGGGTGCGACTTGCGTGGCCCGGGAGGTGGATGCGCGCGGTGTGCGGACGCTGGCCTTCCTCGATGCGGAGGGGGATCCCGTTCAGGCCGAGCTGGGTGGCCCGTGGCTCCAGGCCTCGCTGGTCCGGTTCGAGCGCGGGCCCGACGGCAGCCTGCAGCGGCAGGTCCTGCTGGGCGTCGACGGGGTCACGATCCTGGACCAGCGCACGTGCGCGAACCGTCAGCGGGCGTGCATCAACGAGGAAGGAACCGGCTGGCATGTACCCGGAGCCGCCGCGGTGCCGGCCTGGCTGCCTCCCTGGTGGCCGGGAGACACCGAGGGACCGGAGCCTGGGGGCGACCCGACGAGGCTCCGGGCCCTGCTGCCTCCCGTCACGGTCCTCGGCGATCGGCTGCCCTGATGTCGGGGGGTCGGGGGTCGTGTCGACCTGACGCGCCGTTCTTCGGGGCCCGCAGTCGGGCCCAACGGGTTCAGCCGACGTTCTCGACCACGAGGTCGTCCCGGTGGACGGCGGCCGATCCGGCGGAGAAGCCGAGCAGGGAGGCGATGTCGTCGGAGTGGTGTCCGGCGATTCTGCGGAGGTCGTCGGATCCGTAGGCGGCGAGTCCTCGGGCGACTCCGGTGCCATCGGGGGCGATGATGTCGACCGCTGCCCCCGGTTCGAACTGTCCTTCGACGTGGGTGATGCCGCGGGGGAGGAGGCTCCGGCCCTGGTGTCGCAGGGCGCGCACGGCGCCGTCGTCCACCCGGAGGGCGCCTTCGGCCCTGCGTCCGAAGCGCAGCCAGGCCTTTCGTGCGGAGAGGCGCTGTTCCCTCGGAACCAGCAGGGTCCCTGCGGGTTGGCCGGCGAGGACGGCAGCGAGGACGCCGGGATCCTTCCCCGAGGCGATGACGGTGGGCACCCCGAAGGCGGCGGCGGAGCGGGCGGCGTCGACCTTGGACCGCATGCCTCCGGTTCCGACGCCGTTCCGGTCCGGAGGGGCGCACAGGGTCTGCAGCGCGGGATCGTCGGCGAATGCGACCGGAATGGGCCGTGCCTCCGGATGTTCCCGCGGGTCGGCGTCGTGGAGCGCGGAGACATCGGAGAGGAGCACGAGGAGGTCGGCCTCCACGAGGGTGGTGGTGAGCGCGGCGAGGTGGTCGTTGTCGCCGAGCCGGAGCTCTTCCCAGGAGAGGGTGTCGTTCTCGTTGAGGATGGGGAGAACGTCGGGGAAGGAGAGGAGTCGGCGCAGGGTTCTGCGTGCGTTGAGGAAGCGTTCGCGGACGTGGAAGTCGTCGCGGGACATGAGGATCTGGGCGACCCTTCGGTCGTGGTGGGCGAACTCGACGGCCCACTCGTGCATCAGCGCGGGCTGGCCGAGGGCGGCGAGGGCCTGCTTGTCGGTGAGGGAGGTCTCGGGTCCCGGCGGGGGGACGGCGCTGGCGGCGAGGGTTCGTCGTCCGAGGGCGACGGCCCCGGAGGAGACGAGGACGATGCGTCGCCCGGAGTCGTCGAGGGCGGCGGCGAGGTGGTGCACGAGGTCGCAGAAGACGCGTCGGTCGAGTCGGCTGCGGCCGTGTCCGAGGAGGACGTTGGAGCCGATCTTGACGACGATGTGTCTGGCGCGGGGAATGGCTTCGCGAGCGGCCGTCGCGCGTTCGGGGTCGACGGGTTCGAGTCCGGCGCGTGCGTCGTGCATGGGGAGCCGTGGCGCGGGGCCCTGGGGGTTCAGGAGGCGGTGAAGAGGGACTCCAGTTCCTTCTCCACATCCTCCTCGGTGCTCTGCATGGCGACGGAGAGTTCCTGGATGAGGAGCCGTCGCGCGGTGTCGAGCATCTTGCGTTCGCCGAAGGACAGGTTCTTGTCGTGCTTGAGCAGGTTGAGGTCGCGGAGGACCTCGGCGATCTCGAAGATCGAGCCGGTCTTGATCTTTTCGACGTAGGCGCGATAGCGGCGGTTCCAGGTGCCGTGGTCGAAGGAGATGTCGCGTTCCCGGAGGATGTCGAAGACTTCGTCGACTTCGTCTTCGCTGATGACGCGTCGGATGTCGACGGAGTCGATCTTGTCCTCGGGGACCATGATCTTCTTGTCCGAGTCGAGGACACGGAGCACGAAGAAGCGCATGGGCGCGTCCATGATCACCTTCTCCTCGAGCCCCTCGACCTGTGCCACACCCTGGGCGGGATACACGACCATGTCGCCTTTCTTCAGTTCCATGAACTCACCACCTCGATGGGTCCGGGAGAGCCGGGGAAGTCGGCGGCGGTCGGGACGACCGCGGCCTCTGGTGCCAGTCCTGTCCAACCGCCCGGGCGCGGTTCGCATTCCCCTGTGGGCAACCTCGCGGTCGCCTCGGGGGTGCTACGGAGCGTCGAGACCGGGCCGGACGGGATCTGGCTCGCACCCGGGCACTCTAGCACGGACGGGATGCCAGTGCATCGCCAAACGGCCGCGCCGTCGGGCGATGCCTCGGGGACTCAGCCGGCTCGCTTCGCCGCCCGAGTGTACCGGGCGTGCAGGTCGAGCAGGCGGGTGTTCGCGTATCCCTCCAGCCGGGTGCGGAACGCCGCTTCCGGCCGTTCGCCGAACTTGGCCTTCATGATGAAGTCGATCACGGCGTCGCGTCCCCCGAGGGCCTTCGTGCGCTCCTCCGCCTCCCAGAGCCTGAGGAGCTTGCGGTTGCTGGTCGTGCGCAGCCGTCGCTCGAACTCCTCCTCCGGCTCGTCCTCCGGACGCCGCAGGAGCGGCGCGAGCTTGCCGGCGAGGGCCTCCTTGGACCCGAACTGCTCCTTCACCTTCATCAGCGGGCTCTTTCGCATCGTCTCCTCCACGCTGGCCCACCGTTCGCGAACGGGGTGCCGGGAAAGCCATGGAACCGCCTCGGGGCAGCCCCATTCCGGAAGTCATCGCTTGACAGGATCGACCGGGGACCGCCACGTTCGACGTCGCCGAGCCGAGCCGCGCTGCCGGTACCTGCTGAACACGTCAACCCAGCGGCGCGGGCCGGCTCCCCTACCAGAGCTCCGCTCCGTTGGCAAGGCCACACTGCCCATGTTCCAGACCCCTCGGCGCCACCTCGCCCTCGCCATCGCCATCGCCCTGCTGCTCCTGCCCGGGTGCCCGACCTCCGCGCCGGCGGACGAGGCCGCGCCGGTGGCCGACGAGCGCTACCTCGCCGCGTGGGGACCGTACCGGCTCACCGCGGGCGACCTGCGCGACGCCCTCCGCCTGCGCGCCGCGACCGGCGCCCTGCGCATGACCACGCTCCGGGACCGGCTGCTCGAGGTCGACGATCCCACCCTGCAGGAGGCCATCACCGAAGCCATCCGGCAAGGCTACATCCTGCACGAGAGCCGGCATGTCGCGCTCCCCGACGACGTCGCCGCGGTGCGGGACGAGCTCGCGCGCGAACACCCCGGGCTCGTCGCCCTCGTGCGCAACGACCTCGACGAGGCCCGCGAGGACACCCTGCGCGCCCTCGACCTCGACGAGGACAGTGCCGAGGACTTTCTCGACCGGCTCACCCGGGCGCGTCTGTGGCCGGGCGTGCCGCCGCGCCAGCTCGAGGAGGATGCCCTGCGGGAGGCGTGGCGCACGGCGAACACCAGCGTGCGCGTGGCCTGGGCGGTGATTCCCAACCGCTATCCCGGGGACATCGTCGACGCCTTCGTCCGCCAGCGGCAGGACGAGATCCGGGTGTACCACGACCAGCACGCGTCCGAACGGTTCCGGGAGCCCCTGCGCATCCGGGCCCACGCCATCCGTTTCCCGGCCCCCGCCGACGACCCCGCGCAGCGCGCGGAAGCGCGGGTCCGCGCGGAGCTCGTCCGCGCCGAGGCGCTGCAACTCGAAGGCGATCCGGACGCGTTCGCCGAGCTCGCCGAGCACCACGCCTATGGCGAGGCTCACCCCAACCACGGCGATCTCGGCTGGCGCGAGCCGCAGCATGTCCCCGGCATCCCCCCGATGCAGCCGGGGGAGGTCAGCCCGGTGGTGGAGCTCGCGGACGCCTTCGTGGTCTATCTTCTGCGCGAGCGGAGGGATGCGCACGTCCCTCCGCTCGACGCGGCCCTCGAGCGCCGAATTGCCATGCAGATGCTGCGCGAGCGTGGTCCCTCCCCCCGTGCGACGGAACTCGTGCAGCAGCTCCAGGAGGAGCCGCTCGCCGATGTCGACGCCTTCCTCGCCCGCGCCGCCGAGCTCGACCTCCGCACCGAACAGCCTCCGGCGTTCACGGTCCATCCGCAGGGGTTCATCCCGATGCTCGGCCGAGCCCCGGAGCTCATGGCGGACCTCTTCGATCCCGAACGCGCTGTCCCCTCCCTTGTGCTGCACAACAGCCCCGCCCGGATCCACGTGGTGTACCTGCTGCAGCGCACACGCCCCGACGCCGACGGCTTCGAGCAGGACCGCGAGGCCTTCGAACCGGAGCATCGCGAAGCGCTGCGCCGGCGGTTCCTGGAGCAGCGCCTCGCCGACCTCGATGAGCGGTTCCGACCCGTCATCGACCTCGACGCCGTCCGCGAAACCCTGCAGCGCGACGCCGCACGATCCGCCCCGCTTCCGCCGGAGACCGAACCGTGACCCACCCGAGCTTCCGACTGGTCGACGCCACCCTCGTCACCATGGACGACGACGACCACATCCTCCGCGGCACCCTCGCCGTGCTCGGCGGACGAATCGCATACGTCGGCGCCGACGACACGCTGCCCGACGAGCTGGCTCACCTGCCCCCCATCCGGTGCGGCGGGGACTACGTGCTGCCCGGCTTCGTGCAGGCCCACATCCACCTGTGCCAGACGCTCTTCCGGCACGAGGCCGAGTCGCGCCCCCTGCTCGCCTGGCTGCGCGAGCGCATCTGGCCCCTCGAGGGGAGCCACACGCCCGAGACCCTCGCGCTGTCCGCCGAGCTCGGCGTACTCGAGCTGCTTCGCGGCGGGACCACCTGCCTGCTCGACATGGGCACGGTCCACCACCAGGAGGCGGTGTTCGAGGTGGCCCGCAGGACCGGCATCCGGGGGGCGTTCGGCAAGGCGATGATGGACGTCGGCGACGAGGTGCCCGACACCCTGCGCGAGACCACGGCCGAGTCCCTCGACGAGTCGATCGCCCTCGCGCGCCGGTGGCACGGCGCGGAGGAGGACCGGATCCGGTACGCCTTCGCCCCCCGCTTCGTGCTGTCCTGCTCCGACGATCTCCAGCGGGAGGTCGCCCGGCACTCCGCGGAGCAGGGGTGGCTGATCCACACCCACGCCTCCGAGCACGCGGAGGAGGTGGCGTTCATCGAGTCGACGCGCGGCATGCGCAACGTGACCCTGCTGCACGAGCTCGGGCTGTGCGGCCCCCGCTCGGTGTTCGCGCACGGCGTGCAGCTCGACGACCACGAGCGGCACCTGCTGCGCGAGTCCGCGACGACCATCTGCCACTGCCCGTCGTCGAACCTCAAGCTGGGCTCGGGCATCGCGGACGTGCTCACGCTCCTGCGCCAGGGCGTGAACGTGGCCCTCGGCGCCGACGGGGCGCCCTGCAACAACGGACTCGATGCATTCACCGAGATGCGCCTCGCCCACCTGCTGCAGGGCCCGCGCCACGGGGCCGAGGCGCTCAACGCGCGGCGGGTGCTGCACATGGCGACCCGGGCCGGTGCCCGGGCGCTCGGGTGGGAGGACCGCATCGGCTCGCTGGAGGTGGGGAAGGATGCCGACCTGGTGCGCCTCGACCGCTCCGATCCGCGGCTCGGGCTGGGGAGCGACCCCTTCACCGAGATCGTGTGCGCCGGGGTCCGGGACCTCGTGCGCGACGTGTGGGTCCGCGGCGAGCAGCTCGTGGCCGATCGGGCACCCACCGCAGCGACGGGGCTGGACCCGGCGCGGCTGCTCGCGGAAGGCAGCCGGGCGCTGCGCGGGATGCTCGACACGCTGGACTGACCGGGTCCCTCGCTCACCCTGCCGCTCTCCTCGCCTCCGCAGGCTTCACCGCACCCACCCCGAATGCTCGACCTCTCCACGCTCAACCCCCCGCAGCGCCAGGCCGTGACCCACCGGGAGGGGCCGATGCTGGTGCTCGCCGGGGCGGGCAGCGGAAAGACGCGCGTGATCACGTGCCGCATCGCCTGGCTGATCGAGCAGGGCATCCGCGCCGAGCACATCCTGGCGGTGAGCTTCACGAACAAGGCGGCCGGAGAGATGCGCGAGCGGGTGGGGGGGCTGCTCGGCCGGACCGTCTCACGGCAGGTGCACCTGTCGACCTTCCATGCCCTCGGGGCGACGATGCTCCGGGAGGACATCGAGGCCCTGGGCTATCAGCGCCCGTTCGTGATCCTCGACGAGGCGGATCGGTTCCGCATCATCCGGGACATTCTCCGCGAGCTGCGGGTGGGGGGCACGCGCAAGACCGAGGCCCGGATCCTGGCGATCATCTCGCGCGCGAAGAACGCGCTGTGTTCTCCGGCCGAGCTGCCGGAGGCCCGGTACAACCCGGAGATGCCACGGGCGCAGCGGGTGCACACGTTGTACGGGCAGGCGCTGCGCAACCTCAACGCGGTGGACTTCGACGACCTGCTGCTGCTGCCGGTGCAGCTCATGCGGCAGCGGCCGGATCTGCGGGAGAAGTACCGGCAGCGGTTCCGGTACGTGATGGTGGACGAGTATCAGGACACCAACGCGATCCAGCTCGCCCTGCTGGAGGAGCTGGTGCAGCGGGAGCGGGCCAACCTGGTCGTGGTCGGCGACGACGACCAGTCGATCTACGCGTTCCGGGGAGCCGTGGCGGGGACGATCCTCGAGTTCGACCAGCGGTTTCCGGGGGCCCGGGTGGTGACGCTGGATCAGAACTACCGTTCGGTGGGCACGATCCTGCGGGCGGCCAACGCGGTGATCTCGCACAACGACCAGCGGCGGGAGAAGAACCTGTGGAGCACGCTGGGCGCCGGCGATCCGATCCCCAGCCTCGAGTTTCCGACGGATGCGGAGGAGGCGGAGTGGATCGTGGACCGCATCCGGCGCGTGGCGGAGCGGGATGCGCGCCCCTGGCGGCACTTCGCCATTCTGTACCGGATCAACCCGCAGTCGCGGATCCTCGAGGAGGTGCTGCGGTCCCAGCGGGTGCCGTACCGGATCATCGGCGGCCAGAGCCTGTTCGACCGCAAGGAGGTGAAGGACCTGCTCGCGTGGTTGCGGCTCGTGCTCAACCCGCGCGACGAGCTGTCGCTGCGGCGGGTGATCAACGTCCCCCCGCGGGGGATCGGGACGACGACGCTGGCCGCGCTCGATCAGCGGGCGCGGGAGGACGGGCTGCCGCTGCTCGATGCGGTGCGGGCGGCGCTGCGCGACGGTTCGCTGCCGGAGCGCGCCCGGGAGGGGGCAACCCAGGTCGTCCAGGCCCTCGACGAGGCCCGGTACGCGCTTCGCGAGGCGGCCGCGGACGGACTCGAGGACATCCTCGACACCTTCCTGATGCGGGTGTCGCTGGAGAAGGCGATCCTGCAGGGCGACCGCAACGAGAAGATCGCCCGGATCCGGTGGTCCATCGTGCAGGACCTGATCGGGGATCTGGGCCGGATCGATGCTCCGGATGCGCGGGCCCGGCTCGACCGCTTCGTGACGGACGTGAGCCTGGATCCGCGCACCGACGGCGGGGAGGAGGATGCGGACGCGGACGCGGTGACGATGCTGACGATCCACTCCAGCAAGGGGCTCGAGTTCCCGCTCGTGTTCCTGTGCGGGATGAGCGAGGGGTTGCTCCCCCACCAGCGCGCGATCGACGAGCACGCGGTGCCCGAGGAGCGACGGCTGTGCTACGTGGGAATGACCAGGGCGCAGGAGCGCCTTGTACTCACACGGGCGCGCGCCACCCGGCGCCGGAACGAGCGCATCGCGCTGCGGCCGTCCCGCTTCCTCGACGAGATCCCTCCGGACTTGCGGATCGACCGCATCGTCGACAGCGTCGGGGCGTCCCAGGCCGAGCGGGCCGAGCGCACGTCCCGCGGCCTGGCCGAGGCGCTCGCCCGGCTCGACGCCATCGACCCTGACGCGTCCTGAGGACGGATGCCGTCCCGTCCGCTGCCCCCGGAACCCCGTTCATGTCTTCCGCCTCCCGTCGCCAGTTCCTGAAGACGATGTCCGCGCTGGCGGGCCTGACGGTGCTGCCCTCCCGCAGCGCGTCCGGGTTCGGCACGGCGAACGCCTTCGACATGCCGCTGCTGCGGTACGACTCGCCGACATGGAACAGCCGGCCGTCGGCGATCCGCCGGCTGCTGATCGACGTGGACATGCGCACGAACATCCGGGTGGTGCAGGATCCCGCGGTGGTGCGGCCGACGATCGACGAGCTCTTCACGAGCCCGATGCTGGCGATGACGGGCGACCGCGCCTTCCCGTCGTTCCGGGACGAGGAGCGGGAGGCGCTGCGCCGCTTCCTCGGCGCCGGCGGGCTGTGGTTCGTCGATTCGGCGGAGGATCGCCTCGACGGCGGCTTCCGGGAGTCGATGGAACGCGAACTGTCGGCGCTGTTCCCGGGAGAGACGCTCCGGCGGCTTCCGTCGGACCACGTGGTCTTCCAGACGTACTATCTGGTCGACGGCGCTCCGGGGCGTGTGCGGGTGGCGAACCACCTCGACGGGCTCACCCTGGATGGCCGGACGGCGGTGATCTACTCGCACAACGACATGATGGGTGCGTGGGCCCGGGACCGTTTCGGGAACCCGGAGTTCGCGGTCCACCCGGGGGGGGATCGGCAACGCGAGATGGCGACGCGCCTCGGCGTCAACCTGGCGATGTTCGCCCTGACCCTCGACTACAAGGAGGATCAGGTGCACGTGCCCCACATCCTGCGCCGCCGGCGCTGGCGCGTCGACTGAGGCTGCATGGATCCGACCGGCACCACCCACAGCGAGAGCGAGCTGCTGTTCACCGGGACGATGGCCCCGGGCTGGCTTCTCGTGCTGGCGGTCGCGGCGGTGGGCATCCTGGTGCTGACCTGGCTCGACCTGCGGGGCATGCGGGGGTCCCGCACGGCGACGATCCTGGCGCTGCGCGCGATCGTCCTCGGCACGCTCCTCGTGCTGCTGCTGGAGCCGGCGGTGGAGCTGCGCGACGTGCGTCGCGTGCCGAACCACGTGGCGGTGGTGGTGGACCAGTCCGAGAGCCACGGCCTGGAGGTGGGGGGGCGCAGCGGCGTGGAGCGTGCGGCGGACCACGTCGCGCGGATGGCGCCGCGCATCGCGGCCCACGACGATCATCGGCTGGAGTCGTTTGCCTTCGCGGCGGAACTTCAGCGGGTGCCCGCGGAGGTCCTGAGCGACGGCTCGCTGACGGCGGACGGGGATCGGACGGACATCCTGGCGGCGCTCGACGGGCTGACGGAGCGGTTCGACCGGCGGGATATCGGGGGAGTGCTGCTGTATTCGGACGGGATCGACAACGGGGAGCTGGGGGAGCGCACGCCGCGCGGCGAGCCGCTGGACGCGTCGCACCGCGGCCGGCTGGAGGCGCTGGGGTTCCCGGTCCACACGATGCTGACGGTGCCGCCGGAGGAGGTGCGGGATGTGGCGATCGAGCGCATTCGGCACGAGGACTTCGCGTTCGTGCGCAACGCGGTGTCGGTGGAGGTGGACCTGCGGGTGCTGGGGTACACGAGCGGCACGCTACCGGTGTCGCTGCACCGGGAGGGGGAGCTGCTGCAGACGCGGGTGGTGACGCTGTCGCCGGACGAGACGCGGCACACGGTGCGGTTCGAGTTCGTGCCGGAGCTGATCGGGAAGGAGCTGTACACGGTGGAGGTGCCGGTGCTGGACGGAGAGCTGGTGGCGCGCAACAACCGCGACGCGTTCGTGTTGCGGATCATCCGCGACCGGATCCGGGTGCTGCACGTGGTGGGGCGGCCGGGGTGGGACCAGCGGTTCCTGCGGGAGCTTCTGACGGGCAACCCGAACGTGGACATGGTGTCGTTCTACATCCTTCGGTCGCAGTCGGACGTGGCGCGGGCGGCGCAGAGCGAGCTGTCGCTGATCGCGTTTCCGACGGACGAGCTGTTCAACGAGCAGCTCGGCAGCTTTGACCTGGTGATCTTCCAGAACTTCACGCATGTGCCGTACCACATGCGCCAGTACCTGCCGAACGTGGCGCGGTACGTGGAGGGCGGGGGCGGGTTCCTGATGATCGGGGGGGAGCAGTCGTTCGCGTCGGGGGGGTTCGCGGGCACGGAGGTGGAGCGGATCCTGCCGGTGCGGCTGCCGTCCGGTGGCACGTTGATCGATCGCGCAGCGTTCCGGCCGGCGCTGACCGACGCGGGGCAGCGGCACCCGATCACGCGGGTGGAGTTCGACGCGCGCCGGAACGAGGAGACGTGGGACACGCTTCCGGAGCTGACGGGAACGAACGTGGTGCGCGGTCCGGCGCCCGGGGCGGTGGTGCTGGCGCATCATCCGTCGCGGCGGGGCGATGGGGGCATGATGCCGGTGGTGGCGGTGAGCGACGTGGGGGAGGGCCGGTCGATGGCGGTCACGGCGGACAGCACGTGGCGCTGGACGTTCCAGCAGCTCGGCGGTGGGGGCTCGGCGCGTCCGTACAACACGTTCTGGGGCAACGCGATGCGGTGGCTGATCCGCGATCCGGAGCTGAACCTGCTGCAGGTGGGGATCCAGCAGACGGCGGTGCGTCCCGGGGAGGAGGTTCGGGCGCGGGTGCGGGTGTTCCGGCCCGACTACGCGCCGGCGGAGGAGGTGACCGGGCGGTGGGAGGCGCGGTTCCGGGACCTGTCGGCCCTCGGGGAGGAGGGGGAGCTGCGCGACGAGGGCACGTTCGAGACCGACGACCGGGGGGTGGCGGAGGTGCTCTTCGTGCCGGACGCTCCCGGGGCGTGGACGCTGCGGGCGACGGTTCCGCAGGAGGACGGGGAGACCCTGGTGGAGGAGGAGATCGTGCTGGTGCGGCTGGATGACCGCGAGGTTCGGGATCTGGCGCCGCGGCGGGACCTGCTCGAGGCGATCGCCGAGGCCACGGGGGGGACGTTCACGGCGCTGCCGGCGGGCCGGGACGCGCTTCCGCCGCTGCAGCCGGCGCGGGTGGTGGACGTGGACCGCCGGACGTTCGTGATGCTGTGGAACCACCCTTTCGTGCTGCTCGCGCTGTTGCTGCTGCTCGGTGTGGAGTGGTCGCTGCGGCGACGTTGGGGGCGGCTGTGAGCGGCGGGCGTCCGGAACCCCTGCTGCCGGTTGCGCCCTGTGCGGCGTGCGGCACGGACGTGCTCGTGGCGTGGGATCTCGACGAGGCGGAGGAGCTGGTGGCGGTCTGCGCGCGCTGCAACGCGGTGCTGCCCGCGGACGCGGACCGGCGGCCCGCGGATGCGGACGGGCTCCGGGAGCTCGGCTTCACCCTCGACGAGGTCCCCGGGGATGGGGGCGGGTGCGGCGGCGGGGGCTGCGGCCGCGGCTGAGTGTGCGCCGTGCCGAGCCGGGAGACCCGGAGCCCTGTAGACGGCGGGTCGGGCGCCCGGAGAGTCGGAGCGGCGCCGGCGACCGGTCCGGTGCCCGGGGAGCGCGGAGGACCACCGCTCGCGGATCCCTTGCGCGCTGGCGGGAATTGGCCCATGGTGGCGCCCACGCGCCGTGTGCCCCCGAGCGTCCTCCACGAGGAGTCGCGCGGTGGTTCGTTCCATCCAGCCGAGCCGAGGCCCGATGATCTTCAACGTCACGATTCCGAATCTCGACGATCGCAAGTATGCGACGACGTTCCAGGTGGATGCCCGCAACTGGCGGCTCGCGCTGCAGACGGGCCTCCAGCAGGAGGGGACGGCGCTGGACTCCCTCGACGGCTTCTCGGTCGAGTCCCGCGGAGAGACCGTGCTGGTGACGGATCCGCGAACGCGTCGGGTGTACACCATCGTGAAGGGCCAGGACATCACCAGCCGGGCCGCCGAGGTGCTCAAGGCGGCCTCGGGAGGTCACGCGACGGTCAGCCCTCCCGGCGCCGCTCCGGTGCCCGGCGACGACGAGCCCACGCGCCCACAGGCCGCGCGACTGGCGAGCACGGGCACGGGCAACATCGTGTTCAAGGATCGGAACACGGGGAGTTTCCGCGCCATCGGCGCCGCCCCTGCGGCCGCACCCCCGATGCCGTCCGACCACGAGCCGACCGGGCGCATCATCACCGAGAGCCGCGCCACGACGGGGCCGGTGGACATCGAGGCCGCCCGCGCCATCGCGGAAGGCAAGGCCCCGCCGCCGGCTTCCCAGCCGATCGCCGTCGCCTCCTCCGCGCTCGAGGACGTGTTCCTCGACATCATGACGATCTTCGAGCCCGGCTATCCGCTCGAGGACGCCATCGACTACGTGCTCAACCTCGGGGTGAACAACATCCCCTGCGAGCACGGGGCGCTGTTCTTCGCAAACGACGACGCCACGAGCCTGTATGCCGCCACCGCCTCCGGGCCGAGGAAGGACGCGTTCATGGAGTTCGACATCTCCATCGACGCGGGGCTCCCGGCGCTGGCCATGCGCGAGGGGTTCACCCTCAACATGCAGGAGCCGGCCTCCGACCCGCGGCACACCCCCGAGATCGAGCAGCGGATGTCGTTCAGCATCGCCTCGGCGATCTGCGCGCCGGTCCAGTTCGAGGGGCGCGCCTTCGGAGCCATCGCCCTGTTCAACCGCAAGGGCGGCGCCTTCCCCCCCGAGGAAGCGAACATCCTCGCCTACATCGGCCAGCAGATGGGCAAGTTCATCCAGCTCCAGCTCGACGCCCAGCCGCTCTGAGCACCGCCCGCATCAGGGTGCCGCGGCGGAGTCCTGCGCGGCGTCGAGGTCGGGGAACCGCGACCGCGAATGCCCCGTCATGACCCGCTCCGCGGCCATGATCAGGGTCGCGCAGCGCTCCGCCGCCGAGGCGTGTCCGCCGCGATCCAGGGCCACCAGCACGAGATCGCCCCAGCGTTCCACGAGGAGCGCCCCTGCGCCGTCGACGGCGAGGGTCCACTGCCCGTGCGCGCCCTCGTCCTGGCGCGGCGCCGCGGCGTCGGGCACCCAGGCCTCGCCGAGTCGTGCGAGGAGCGCTCCGGCCGCGGCGGCGGCGGCGACGGAGTCCCAGACGGTGAGCCAGACGAGGATGTCCCGCTCGGGGTCGCCGGGCGTTCTCCACGCGTCGAGCCGGTCGCCGGCCAGGGAGAGCATCCGCTGCTCGACACGTGGAGCGGGCACCGCGCCGTCGAGAAGCTGCTGCACCATGGCGGCTCCGGTGAGCACCCCGAGCACGTCGGCGGCGTAGCGGCGAACGCCGGGGAACGCGGATGCCTCCGGCGCCGCGCCGGCGGAACCCTGGGCCGCGCCGGCGGGTTCGGCCCCATCGGCCGGGCCCTGCAGCACGGGCTGCGCGAGGTCTGTGCACAGGGCGTGCTGCGCGCGCGCGGGCTGCTGTCCGGCGAGGTGGGCGAGGTCCGGCGTGTCGAGCCAGGTGGGATCCCAGCCCTCGATCCATCGCCGCGGCTGCAGGATGGCCCGGCTGGACACCGGGGCCTGCGCGTAGATCTCGTTCACGCCTTCCCAACCGCGGGCGTCGTGAACCTGCAGGATGAATCCCATGCCCGCGGAGTAGGGGAAGAGGAGCTGTCGCCAGAGGACATGCGGCACGCCCAGGTCGGCGTCGGGGGCGACGAGCCCGGCGGCGCCGTCCATGAGCCCCTGCATGAGGGCGCCCTGGGCGGCGCTCACCGGCGCGCCGGTCATGGCGGCGATCATGACGGCCATGGCGTCGCCTTCGATGATGGCGCTCCGGGCGAGCCCCACGTCGGTGATGTGCCGGCCGGCGTCCTGGAGGGGGCGGATGCCGAAGTGCTGGTCCTGGATGGCGTGGAAGAGCTCGTGCACGAGGATGAGGTCGTCCTGGTCGAGTCCGTCGTCGCTGAGCAGGTAGAGGGTTTGGGTGCGGGTGTCGTAGTACCCGGCGACCTGATCCTCGTAGAGGCCGAGCATCATCTCGAGGAAGTCGACGTCCGGAGCGAGGAGGCCAAGAGCGCGGAGCAGCCGGCTGGACACGGCGATCTCGTCCGGGGAGAGTTCTTCGGCGACGAGCATCTCGAGGCTCGCGCGCATCTCGGCACGGGACTGGATGCGTGCACGCACGGGGGCCGTGGGGGTCAGTCCGCGGAGGGCGCCGATGGTCTCGGCGGCATCCATGACTCTGGCGTCGAGTGCGGGGTCGTCCGGGGCTTGGTGGCTGCCGGCGTGGGGTTCCGCGTTGGCCGTATGCATGGCGCCGAGGACGAGGAGCGCGCAGGCGACCAGCACCGACCGGATGGGGCGGCCCGGGGGGCGGGTGCGGTGGGGGTGGGTCGATGCGGGAGGCACGGGGGTGCTCGCGGGCGCGCCGTCCGGCGGACGGGGTCGGATGGATGCGCTTGCGGTGCGGCCCTGTCGGACGTAGCGCAGGCGCGGCCGGCGTGCGACGATGCGCGCGCCGGGAGCCCCCTTGGGGACGGTCCGATCGCCCCGCCACCCCCTTCGCGTTCCCCGGTGTCGTCATGCCAGTCGCCCTTCCCTTCTCGCCTGGAGTACCCGCGCTGATCACCCTGGCCCTGAGCGAGGATCTGCACGCGGGCGATGTGACGAGCGACGCCATCTTCGACGAGGCGCACCGGTCGCGCGCGGTGCTGGCGGCGAAGGAGCCGGCGGTGTTGGCGGGGGGGGCGATCTTCGAGGCGGTGTTCCGGGCGGTGGACCCGGGGGTGGTGGTGACCTGGGAGGTGCCGGAGGGTGGCTCCGCCGAGCGGGGCGCGGTTCTGGCCCGGCTGGAGGGGAGCACCCGTTCGTTGCTGCGTGCGGAGCGTACGGCGCTCAATTTCCTGCGGCATCTGTGCGGCATTGCGACGATGACTCGGCGCTGGGTGGAGGTGCTGGGGCCGGCAGGACCGCGTTTGCTGGACACACGGAAGACGACACCGGGGTTCCGGGAGCTGGAGAAGTATGCGGTGCGGACGGGAGGCGGGTGCAACCACCGCTACAGCCTGGGTTCGGGAGCGATGATCAAGGACAACCACATTGCGGCGGCGGGCTCGATCACGGCGGCGGTGGAGCGGGTTCGTGCGCACGCGCCGTTCCTGCTGCGGATCGAGGTGGAGGTGGAGACGCTGGGCGAGCTGGACGAGGCGCTCGCGGCGGGAGCGGACGCGGTGCTGCTCGACAATATGGGGGAGGAGGCGATGCGGGAGGCGGTGCGGCGCGTGGGGGGGCGGGCGCTGACCGAGGCGAGCGGGAACGTCACGGAGGATCGGCTTCCGGGGCTGCGTGACATCGGGCTGGACTTCGTGAGCGCCGGTGCGCTGACCCACTCCGCGCCACAGAGCGATCTGAGCCTGCGGGTGCTGGTGGACGGGGAGGGGACATGATCGGCGTACGGAGCTGGGCGGTGCTGGACGAGGTGGACTCGACGAACGACGAGGTGCGGCGGCAACTGGAGGCGGGGGCGGCGCACGGTTGCGCCGTCCTGGCGCGTCGTCAGCGCGCGGGCCGCGGGCGTCATGGTCGCCGGTGGGTGACGGCGGGGGAGGCGAACCTTCACCTGTCGGTCGGGCTTCGGCACCCGTTGCTCGTGCGGCACACGGGGCTCGTTCCGCTGGTGGCGGGGGTGGCGGTGGCGCGGGCGCTCGATCCGGACGCTGCCCATGGGGTCGGGCTGAAGTGGCCGAACGACATCGTCGTGGGGGAGCGCAAGCTGGGAGGCATCCTGTGCGAGGGCCTGCCCGGGCGTTCGGGGGTGGAGGCAGTGGTGGTGGGGGTGGGGATCAACCTTGCGGGCGATCGTGACATGCTGCCGGCGGAGATCGGGGGTGGTGCGGTGACCTGGTCGGAGGTCACGGGCGGGGCGTGGCCGCTGGAGGCGACGGCGCAGCGGATTCGGCAGGAGATGCTCGAGGGAGTGGACGCTCTGGTGTCCGCGCCGTCGACGGTCCGGTCGGCGTGGAGCGCGCTGGACGTGCTGCGCGGGACGTGGGTGAAGGCGCAGGTGGGGGGAGTGGGGGTGGAGGGGCGGGCCGCGGGAATCGCGGAGGACGGTGCGCTGTTGCTCGAGACGATGGAGGGAGCGGTGGTGCGGGTGGTCTCGGGGGAGGTGACGCGGGTGCGCCGGGCCGACTCGGGTGGGTCTGCCGAAGGCGATTGAGGGACAGTGGCGGGGGGTGATAGGGGTCGGGTGGGCGGTCGCGGGAGGCGCCGCGGCTTGAGCGGTTCGGACTGTGAGGAAGCATGCTGCTCGTCATCGACGTTGGAAATTCGCATAGCGTGTTCGGGCTCTACCGCGGGCGTTCCCTGGTGCAGTGCTGGCGCCTGTCGACGTCCCGGCATCGCACGAGCGACGAGTACGGCATTCTGGTCCGTCAGCTGTTCGAGACGGCGGGGCTGGATCCCGGTGGCATCGAGGGGTGCATCATCGCGTGCGTTGTGCCGCCGATGCTTCCGATCGTGGTGGAGATGGTGAAGCGGTATGCGGATCTGGAGCCGCTGGTGGTGGGTCCGGGCATCCGCACGGGGATGCCGATCCTGATGGAGCAGCCGCGGGAGGTGGGCGCCGATCGGATCGTGAACGCGGTGGCGGCGTATGATCGGGTGGGTGACGCGGTGATCGTGGTGGACTTCGGAACGGCGACGACGTTCGACGCGGTGAGTGGTCGAGGGGAGTACCTGGGCGGCATCATCTGTCCGGGCATCGCGATCAGCGCCGAGGCGCTGTTTCAGCGGGCGTCGAAGCTGCCGCGGGTTGAGATCGTGCGTCCGTCGCGGGTGATCGGGCGAAACACGGTGGCCTGCATCCAGTCCGGCCTGGTGTTCGGGTACGTGGGGCTGATCGAGGGCCTGGTCACGCGCATCCGGGAGGAGGCGGGCGCGCCGGAGATGAAGGTCATCGCCACCGGTGGTCTGTCGAGGCTGTTCGCGGAGGAGAGCAGCCTGATCGACGCGCACGACGAGAACCTGACGCTGTCGGGGCTTCGGCTGCTGCACGAGCGGAACGTGCGGGATCCCGAGTGACGGTTCGGGGTGATGCCTCGTTGCGCGGCCCTGGTCGTCAGTAGGGGTCGACGATGCGGTCGGTGCGGTCGTCGGTGGGGGTGGTTGGCCGGGGTGGAGTTGGGACGGGTCTGGTTTCGGCTGCGGGTCGTGCGGTGTCGGGCCGGCTGTCGCGGCCGGGCCGGCGTGCGCGGATGGGCTGCAGCTCGAGCTGGTGGACGCCGGATCGGGCGCGGGGAAGTTCGGTGCGGAGTTCCTCGTGTCCTTCGGCCTGGACGATGAAGGCGAGGGGGTCGTCCTCCTCGCCGCGTCGGACGGGGAAGCGATGGGGGAGCGTGCTGGCGAGTTCTTCGCGCCCTTCGGGCCAGGCGCGGGCCTCGACGTCGTTGGGGCCGTGGAGTTCGAGGACGATGGTGGCGTCCTGGGCGGCGAGTCGCGCTTCGCGCAGTGCACCGTCGAGCGCCGTCGAGCTGGCGGCGAGGGCCTGGGTGGGGGCGGGTCTGGGGGGTTCCGGCGCAGCGGAGGAGGGTGGGGGGTCTCCGGTGGTTCGGAGGGTCTGGATGACGATGCCGGCGACGATGACGACGGCCACGGCGAGCACGACGAGGAGGGTGATGGGGGAGCGTGCGGCCTGGACGGCGGGTCGGTTTCCGGTGAAGTCGGGTGGGGGGTCGCCATCGGAGGACATGGCGAAGGTGTGGGGCGCGGGCTCGGGGGCCTCGACGCCGAGGGTGGCTCCATCTGCTGCGCCGTGGGCGGGGTGGTCGGTGAGGGTGTTGGACGGTGCGGCGAGCACGCGGTCGGAGCTGAGTCTTCGCAGGGCGTCGGATCCGCCGAGACGGACGTAGATGTTCTCGAGAAGGTGGAGGAGTTCCTCGACGGAGGAGGGGCGATCGCCGGGCTCCTTGGCGAGGCATCGGTAGGTCAGCGCCTCGAGTTCGGGGTCGACGGTGACGTGGGGTGCGAGGTCTCCGATTCGGGGGGGAGCCTCGTTGACGTGCTTGATGAGGAGGCCGATGGGCTCGGCGGCATCGAAGGGGGGGCGTCCGGAGAGGAGTTCGAAGAGGATGACGCCGAGTGCGTAGATGTCGGAGCGGCCGTCGAGGTCCTGCGCCCGGGCCTGTTCGGGCGACATGTACCGCGGGGTGCCGAAGATCATCCCGGCCTGGGTGAGCGTGGCGTCGGAGAACCGTTTGTCGCGGAGCTTGGCGACGCCGAAGTCGAGCACCTTGACGTGTTCCTGGCCGCCTTCGCTGAGGGCATTGAGAAAGAGGTTGTCGGGCTTGAGGTCCCGGTGGACGAGTCCGGCGTCGTGTGCTTCGGAGAGGCTTTTGCAGGCCTCGATGATGATCCACGCGGCTCGGCGCTGGTCGATGGGGGCTTCGGCGCGGATCAGGTCGTCGACGGAGCGGCCGGAGAGCAGCTCCATGACCATGAAGAGGACGCCCTGGTCGCTCCCGAAGTCGTAGATCCGGATGGTGTTCGGGTGCCGGAGGTTGGAGGCGCTACGGGCCTCGACCTCGAAGCGCTTGACGAGGGACGGGTCGGAGGTCAGCTCACGGCTGAGGGTCTTGATGGCGACGGGGCTGTCTGTGCGTTCGTTTCGTCCCTGGTAGACGCGGCCCATTCCGCCGACGCCGAGGAGGGACTCCACGCGATACTTTCCTTCGAGGGTCCGACCGATGAGCGGGTCCACCCCGTCGGTGGCGGAGGTGAGTCCCCCTCCCGCGAGTTCACGCGTTGCGTTGTCGTCCACCGTCGCTCCTCGGGCTGGTTCCGGCGGGGTGGCCCGTCTCCGACAGCGACCGACCCGTTCGTCGGATGCTACTCCACCGACGCGGTCTGCGTCCATAGGGAGGCGGCAGCGGACCGCGGCTGCGCGGCGTGTGCGCAGGAGGACGCGACAGGCGGCGGCGGAGGGGTGGCCCGAGGGGCTCGGCGCTCGCGTGCGACCACGCAACGCGTCGCGACGGGAGCGGGGCGGGTGGTGGACAATCGACCTCGGCTCCGATAGAGCGGCGCCCACGCGGATTCTCCGCCATCCGCGCCGGGTCGTCGCTCACGCACCACCGGCCCTGCGCGCCTCACCCGCCCGAGACTTCGCCATGGCTTCCCGAGGCATCCAGGAAACCCGCCGTCGAGAGGAGCTCGCTGCCTTTCTTCAGCGCCACCCGATCCCTTGCGCATACCCGCTCGGCTATCTGGATGACGACTACGCGGACCATTGCCGCTGGTTCGTGTCCAAGCCCGGGGAGGAGATCGAGGCGCTGGTGCTCGTGTACAGCGGCCTGGCCCGTCCGGGTCTGTTCACCGCCGGCGCGAGCAGCGGTGTGGTGTCCATCCTGCAGGAGGTGGCCGCGCTCCTGCCCACGGATGTCACGGCCCACATTCCGGTGGACCACGTGGACGCGGTCACCGCGGTGTTCGAGGCGACGACCCCGCTCAAGCCGATGCATCGCATGGGGCTGAGTCGGGACGACTACGGAGATCGCCGACACGATCTGCTGTCCGAGCAGGAGGTGATCCGGCTGACCCACATCGATACCGCGGCCATCATGCGCCTGTACGCGCACTGGCCCGATCACTTCTTCGAGCCGCACCAGCTCGAGACCGGCCTTTACTTCGGCGTGCGGTCGGAGGGCCGTGAGCTGGCGTGCATCGCGGGCACGCACAATCTGTCGAGTGCCTACGACATCGCCGCCATCGGGAACCTCGTCACCCACCCGGACCACCGGGGCCGGGGCCACGCCAAGCTGTGCACCGCGCGACTGCTTCGCGAGCTGTTCCAGCGCGTCCGCCATGTCACCCTCGACGTGCAGCGGGACAATGATCCCGCCATCCGAACCTATCGCCACTTCGGGTTCCGGCACTACTCCGACTTCCACGAGGGACACCTCGTGCACCGACAGGCGTCCGCGCACGCGTACCGGAGGTTCGAATGACGCAGCAAGGCCAGGGCGAGGACCTCGCCCCGAAGAACCCCTTCGAAGGACTGACCTACGGCAGCTACCTCAAGGTGCCGGAACTTCTGGACCTGCAGCACTGCCTCACGGGCGACCGCTCGCACGACGAGTTGCTCTTCATCGTCATCCACCAGGCCTACGAGCTCTGGTTCAAGCAGATCCTGTTCGAGCTGGAGACCGTCCGGGACCGACTCGACCACGACGACTTCATCGAGGCGCGCAGACTGCTCGACCGCGTCGCCGCCATCGAGCGCGTGCTCGTTCAGCAGATCCACCTGCTCGAGACGATGCGCCCCCGCGACTTCTGCGCCTTCCGGGCAGCGCTGCATCCGGCCTCCGGATTCCAGTCGGTTCAGTTCCGGGAGGTGGAGTTCCTGACCGGCCTCAAGCGGCCCTCCTACCTGCGCTACCTTGCGGAGGGCTCCCCCGAGCGGGCGGCCCTCGAGCGACGCCTCGGAGAGCCGTCTCTGGGTGATGCATTGCGGGGTGCACTCGCCCGGGCCGGCTTCGAGATCCCGAGTGAGCTGAACATGGACGACGGCGATGCTGTCCGCGAGGCATCCCGCGCGCTTCTTCCGATCTACGCGGAGCCCGACACCCACAGCGCCATCTACCAGCTCCTCGAAGCGCTCGTGGCCCACGACCAGTGGTTGCTCATCTGGCGCTTCCACCACGTCCGCGTGGTGGAGCGCGTCATCGGCTCGAAGCCGGGAACCGGGGGAAGCCCGGGGGTGCCCTATCTCGAAAGCACCCTGCGCCACCGGGCGTTCCCGCTGCTCTGGGCGGCGCGCTCCTTCCTGGACGACAGCGATTACTTCGCGGGCTACGCCGAGGGCGGCCAGTCCGTCACGGGCTGCCCGCTCCACGGCGGGCCACAGGAATGAACCTCCCTCCGGAGGACGCAAGCGAGTGGTTGGCGTCACTCCGGGATGCCCTCGTCGCGCTCGACCGCGATCTCGAGCTCGAGCCGGACGGGCCACGTCACCGGCTCCATGTCCTCGGCCTGCCCACGGACGTGGACGTCGCCCCGCCCCGAATCGGCGTTCGGTTCATCCTTCAGCGGCGACATGCGTCCGCGGCAATTCAGCCCGTCGTGCGGCAGGGTGAGCTCGGCTTCGACTGCATGCTCGACACGGAGCGAGGCACCCTCGAACCGCTCCTGCCGGCGACGGTTCGCCTGCGGGGAACCCCGGAGGCCGACGGGTTCCAGCAGGCGCTCGGACGACACGGGTTTCGTCCCGACCTCACGGAGTCCCGGTCCCTTCTGGTCCGGGACGCGGCGGACGGGCGGTTGGTCGAGGAGCTGCGCCTCGAGCGCCACGTGCTGGATCTGCCCGCCGGCGCGGACGCCGCGCGGGTGATCGCCGATCTGCTCTTCTGGCTACCGGAAGCAGCGGTCGGCACCTCGCCTGGCGGCGCTGCCTGAGTCTCCGGACCTGCCCAGACGGGCATTCCACCGGAGCAGAGCCGGTTCGCCGCTTCAGAATCGGCGCTGCTGCTGCGACTTGCGCATTTCCTTGCGGCGCCGACGCTCGGCATCTCGCCGCTTGCGCTTCGAACGGATGCTGGGCTTCTCGTAGAAGCGTCGAATCTTCACTTCCTTGAGGATCCCTTCGCGGGCCATCATGCGCTTGAGCTGCGACAGCGCGCGGTTCACATTGTCACGCTGGACCACCACCTCGATGGGGCCCAGCTCCATGTCATTGCTGATCTTCTTCTCGCTCAACGTACTCACGCTCCGGTTGGGGTTGCGTCACGAACACCTTGACGAGTCTAGTCACGCTCCCGACCGATGACAATGGCGGGTCACGACTGTCCCGGCCACATCCCGCATCCCCTCCGACCCGTGCCCCCCCCTTCCCATCATCTCTCCGCGCGACGGGCAGCCCTCCCCCACCTGCGCGAGCGTGTGCTGCGGCACTATCGCCGCGAGGCCCGCGACCTGCCCTGGCGGGACCACCCGACCCCGTATCGGGTCTGGATTTCGGAGGTGATGCTCCAGCAGACGCGGGTCGCTACGGCCACCGACTACTTCCTGCGATGGATGGCGCGGTTCCCGGACGTCGCCACCCTCGCCGCAGCCTCCGAGGACGACGTCCTGCTCCAGTGGCAGGGGCTCGGCTACTACAGCCGGGCGCGAAACCTGCTTCGCTGCGCGCGGACCATCCTGGAGCGCCACGACGGGGTCATCCCGTCGGATCCCGACGCCCTGCTCGCCCTGCCCGGCATCGGCGCCTACACCGCCGGGGCCATCGCCTCGATCGCCTTCGGGCTCCCCGAGCCCATCGTGGATGGCAATGTCCGGAGGGTCTTCGCGCGGGCGTTCGACATCGACTCGCCAGCCGACGCCCGCGAGACCGGCGAGGTGCTCTGGGCGCTGGCCGGCGAGTGGGCGCGTCACGACGACCCGTCCGCGGTGAACCAGGCGCTGATGGAGTTCGGAGCCACCGTGTGCACGCCGCGTGTGCCCCGCTGCGTCGACTGCCCCGCCGCGGACCTGTGTCTGGCCCGCCAGCGGGATGTCGTCCACGAACGTCCCGTGTCTCGCCCACGCCGCCCGCCCCGGATCGAACACCAGATCGCCTGGGTGTTCCCGGGCTCCACCGAGCCCCAGGTCCTCCTGGTCCGCGAGACTTCAAGGCGCCGTTTCGGCGGCCTCTGGGCTCCTCCACTGTCCTCGCCGTGCGGCGACACGCCACGGGCGATCCTGGAACGGGACTTTCCCGGGATCGTCCACAGCGATCCGATCCGAGAGCACGCGGAGGTGCGACACATCCTCACCCATCGCGACCTCCGCGCCCGCGTCCTCTCCGTCGACCTCGGCGACGGCGAGCGTGATCGGCTCCGTCGCCTCCTCGAACAACGCCTCGGTGCCGACAATGTCGGATGGTTCGACCCAGACAGCGTCGCCCTGTCGCGCTTCGCCCGGCGAATTGTGGCTCCTTTCCGCACGTCTTCCTGTTGAGCCCGCCCCTCCATCTGGTAGACCCCCCCCGAGGGCACGGCCCCCTCCCCCGCCCGCACCCCCCCCCTCCCTCCCCCGCCCCCCCCGATGCCCCCCCCCCAGCCGGACCGGAACCCGACCCGGGTCTACGTCGAGACCTACGGCTGCCAGATGAACGTGGCAGACTCCGACCTCATCGCTGGCCTTCTCGCCGACGAGGGCTTCGCGGCCGTCAGCGCGCCCGATCAGGCGGACATCATCCTCCTCAACACCTGTGCCGTGCGCGAGAAGGCCGAGGAGCGCATCTACGGGCGCGCGTCCCAGCTGCTCCGCTTCAAGTACACCAACCCGAACCTGCTCATCGGGGTTCTCGGATGCATGGCCGAGCACCTCAAGGAGCGAATCGCCGAGAACGCACCGCATGTCGACCTGATCGTCGGCCCGGATGCGTATCGCCGGCTGCCCGATCTGCTGCGCCAGGCCGGTTCGGCCACGGATCCCGTGATCGATGTGCGACTCGACAAGGGCGAGACCTATGAAGGGCTGCGCCCGGCTGCCGGCGGTGGCATCAGCGGCTTCGTGACGATCCAGCGAGGCTGCGACAAGTTCTGCACATTCTGCATCGTCCCCTATACCCGCGGCCGCGAACGGGGCACCGCACCCCGTGAGGTCCTGCGCCAGGTGCGCGACCTTGCCGCCATGGGCTACCGGGAGGTCACTCTCCTCGGCCAGACCGTCAACTCCTACCGCCACGAGGACAGCGATTTCGCCGACCTGCTCCGCGCGGTCCACGAGGTATCGGGGATCGAGCGCATCCGTTACACCTCGCCCTACCCGGTCGATTTCTCCACCCGGCTCGTGCGTACACTCGCCGAGCTGCCCAAGGTCTGCAACTCCCTTCACCTCCCCCTGCAGAGCGGCTCCGACGTCGTGCTCGAACGAATGCGGCGGGGCTACACCGTCTCCGACTTCCGCCGCATCGTCGACGAACTTCGGGAACACATCCCCGACATCTCCATCTCCACCGACATCATCGTCGGCTTTCCCGACGAGACGGAAGAACAGTTCGAGGAGACGCTCTCCCTGATGCGCGACGTTCGCTTCGACTCGGCCTTCATGTTCGCCTACTCGGAGCGCGAGGGCACCTACGCGAGCAAGCGCATCGCCGACAGTATCCCCGAAGCGGTGAAGAAGGAGCGGCTCGCCCGGCTCATTCGGCAGCAGGAGAGCATCGGGGCCGAGCGGCACGCGCGATGGGTCGGCCGCTCCGTCCGTGTGCTCGCGGAGGGGCCGTCTCGGCGGGACCCCCGGCAATGGTTCGGTCGGTCCGAGGACTTCAAGAGCGTCATCTTCGATCCTCCGGCCGGCATCCGCGCCGGAGATCTTGTGGACATCGTGGTCCAGCGTGCGACCTCGCACACGCTCATCGCCACCGGGGAGTCCGCGGTCTCTTCGGCGACGGCCAGCGCATGAGCGCCTCGGGGCCGGACGAGCTGCTGCTGGTGCGTCATGGCGAGAGCGAAATGAACGTCGCGCAGCGCCTGACCGGGTGGAGCGACAGCCCCCTCACGGCGCGTGGTCGCCTCCAGGCGGCGTCCTTGCGGGAGCTGCTCCACCCGTTCGGCCCACTTCCGATCCACTCGTCCGATCTGCGGCGGGCCGTGGACACGGCGACGCTGGCGCTGGGAGAGCCCACGCGTTCCAGCGGCTGGCGAGAGCTCGACTTCGGGAAGCTCGAGGGCGTACCCTGGCCGTCGCTGAACCCTGGTCTGCGGGCGGCGATGAAGGCCTTCGACGACTTCGAGGCGCCGGGTGGGGAGAGCGTGCGGACATTCCGCCTCCGGGTGCTGAACACCGTCTCGCGGCTCGGTGAGGGTCGTCACGTCATCTTCACCCACGGTGGGGTGATCCGTCTGCTGTTGCGTGAACTGGATGAGCAGGCATTCGTGCCCAACGCGACGGTGGTCCATCTCGACTGGCGTGCACGGACGCTTCTCGGGGTGACACCCTGTCCCCACGAGTCCGTGGAGGGCTGACGGGGCACGAGGTGCGGCCGTGCTGGGGACGATGCTCGGCTGTCTGTGGCTTTCGATCGTGCGGTCTTCCTGCCCGGCGCAGGTGGCAGGTGGGGCGCCGCGCCGATGGCGTGCAAGACGAGCAACACCCGCCAGCGTCCGCTGGCGGGTGTTGCGCAAGGGTGCCGGCGACGACCTGCTCTCCCACACAGTCTCCCGTGCAGTACCATCGGCG
>REDH01000175.1 GCA_007693585.1 Deltaproteobacteria bacterium | reverse complement strand
CATGATCCACCTCCAGCGCCGAGATGGCCCACTGCGTGTAGACTGCGGCCTTCCGCATATCCCCCACGGGGTCGCCCTTGTGTAGCGCCCGCCAGTGGTACTTGATCGCGTTGCCGCGGCAGTAAGCCACGAACCCATCCCGACCCAGTGCGGCCCGGATCGCGTCGATGCACTCGATGCCCCCCGCCCTGTAGTGGCCCGGGCGCCCCACCGGGTCGTCCTGGTGGGCCTGGGTGGTAGTTTCGTGTGCGTATGGTGCCTCAGTCATGATCCCCCTCCCTGTAGTAGTTCACCACCCCCCTCACCGCGGCCAGCCACCGCTCCGTCATCGGCTCGCCGTAAACCTCTTCCAGCAACTGGCGACAGCAGGCGTCCGCCATCGCCGGAGACTCGAACCCGTGTACCCCGAGGCCGGACGGAACATGGGTGACGGACCACCCGTCGCCGCCCGTGGACTCGTGGTAAGCCCAGTCGCCATAGACGGTGGCGGCGATCAGCCCGTTGACACCCTCGACCGTGACCAGCGGCTTGCGGTTCATGACAACCCCCCGAACTTGGAGACACCCATGCGGTGCCCGGATTGGGTGCGAATATAGGTCCTCTGGCCCGTAGCCCGCACCCTAGCGGCCCGCACCGGGTCCGCGTCCCTCTTCCGGCGTTCGCGCTCCAGCGGCGTCATCGACACAACTTCGCAGTCGCCGCATACGCCCTCGCGGCCGACCTCCTCTTCTGGGAAGTGCTCGCCGCACTCGAGGCATGGTCCCGCCAGGATGCGCGATTCGCCCTCTGGCCCACCGCCTATCTTGCGCGTGAACCCCAACTCCGTAGACACCCTGGCGAGCGAGCACTCGGTGAACCCCCGGAGCCGCAGGGCCAGGTCGGCAAGAGAGCTGTCGCGGTGCGCCCACATGGCGGCAATCACCTCGTCGACGGGTGACCGTCCATCCTTGCCGCCGAGCTGCATGATGCGGTACCCTCGGCCCTTCCGGTGTCGTACCCCCAGGCTAAGTTGAGCGCGAAGCTCCGACCTCAGTCTCGTGATCTGCGCCTGTGCGTAGGCGCTGTCGTGTTCCCTGTTCAGCGCACCCTCCACCTCCTTGTAAGTGATCCACTCGCCCGGCCCGCGCTCGGCCGCGATCTCCATGATCCGCTCCCTCTCTCTCGCGGCACTCATGGTCAGAAGGGGAGGTCGTCGTCGGGTTCCGTGATCGGCGGCTTCGGCCGTGCCGCCGGCGCCGGCGCTGGTGCGGCTTTGCCTCCGCCACCTTGGGTCGACCCCAGCATGACCATCTCGTTGGCGACGATGTCCGTGAAGTACCGGACGTTGCCCTGGTCGTCCTCCGTCTGTGAGTATTCGATGCGGCCCTCGACGTAGAGCCGGTCGCCCTTGTTCACCCACTGCTCCACGACGTCGGCGAGCTTGCCGAAGAAGGTGAGGCGATGCCACTCCGTCTTCTCTTGCTGCTGGCCGTCCCGCCCGGACCACGAGCGGTTGGTTGCGAGTGACACCTTGGCGATCCTGACGCCGGAGCCGGTCGACCGGACCTCCGGGTCGGACCCCACGTTCCCGATCAACAGTACCTTGTTCAGTCCGCGGCTCATGCTCCCTCCCGTGTGAGTTCGTGGTCTTCCGGCAGGTCGAGGTATTCGGCCAACCGTCGCTCTTCGTGGTACTTGATGATGTCGAGGACGCCGGACAGAGCCTCGCGGATCCCTGCGGCCCGACCCTTCGCCTTGAGCGCACCTTCTAGCATCCAAAAGTGACGGTAATTGTCCGCCCGGTCCGATTCCTCCGACGCTTGCCGGTACAATCCCTTCGATAGCTCTTCCAGCGCCAGCTCCAGCAGCTTCAGCCGCCGCTCGGTGCGGGTCAGCCTGGTCGTGTCATACATGGGCCACCTCCTCCTCGTTGTTGTGAAATGACTCCCTGATGAGTTCTGCTGCCCGGCGCATCCCCACGGCTTGCTGCTTGCACCTTACGGAAAAGGACAGCCACCCGAACCCGCCCTCCTCCTCGGCCGATTCCGCCGCCCTATGCAGCCGATCAGCTTCTGATTCCAGCGCGTGCAGAGCAACGACCACTCGCCTGTCCATCACTCCCCCTTCGGATCGCCAAGGATCCGGTCTGAGTCTGCTATTGATCGTGCCACCCCGGCGATCCCGCCCATCGCGCTGACGGTGTCGATGAACGCCTTCTGCTGCTTGGTCGGGTTCTTGCCGGGCATCTTCACCTCGATGGCGACAAACCGCCCGTCCTTGATGCCGATGATGTCGGCACTCCCGACGGCAAGGCCGGCGTTGATGTGCGACGCGGACCCGATCAGCACGTTACCGTCCGGGGTGCGGCCAAGGTACTTGCCGACCCACGCACCGGCCGTCTCGTTCCGCCAGAGTCGGACGTTGGGTCGCGCACCGTGCCTCGCCAGGATCTTGTTCTGTAGGATCGTCTCCGGGTTCGCCACCCTGCCCCCTCGCTGTGAGTCTAGTTTCCCGCCACGACAGACAAGGTACAGCGGACCCGCCCCTCAGCGCAAGAGTCATTGACACACATTGAGACTCACGGTAGGTTGGAGTGCGAGCAGGACACCTTGGACACAACGGAGGCAGCGATGTCGGAAGAGAGCATGGCGCCGGAGCCCGGTGACCCTGACCGCATGACGGTGGCGGAGGTCTGCGGGCTGTTGGACAGATCGCACGCCACGATCTACCGCTGGATCGGAGAAGGGATGCCGTCCTACAAGTGGGGCGGCGAGCGGGTATTTCGTAGGTCAGAGGTACTGGCCTGGGTCAACAACCGAGCGTAGGGGGAGCAGATGTCGCAATCACTGGAGAAGTATCGGGAGTCGGGCGCCGCGGCGCTGGCTCGCACTCAGGAGTTGAAGGACCTGGAGAAGCGGATCCGCGGGATGGAGTGGGGGTCCGGCAACAACGCGGTCCGCGGCGAGACGTTCAGCGATGCCACGCTGACGGCGCTCTCGCGGTTCGTGCAGATCACCCGTGCGGAGCCCCAGACCCAGGTCGACATCCTGGGCGGGAAGCCGTACCTGAACGTGAACTACTGGCAGGATCTGGTGACGAGCCACGGTCACTACTACCGGCACGAGCAGGAGGACGTGTCGCCAGCTGTGGAGCAGGGGTTCCGCGATCAGGCGAAGCGGAGGGGTGCGCTGGCGAAGCAGTTGCTGGAGGCCGGCCGGAAGGACGAGGCCCTCGATCTCCAGCTCAAGGCGCTCGAGTTCGACGAGAAGGCCGACGAGGTCCGCCAGAAGAGGGCGGCGTGCAGCCCCCCGGCATGGGCCGAGGTGGTGGTCATCACGCGGATCTGGCGCTTCATCAACGCGGCGCCACTCGACAAGATCAAGAGCGGTGAGGTCGAGGACCTTGATAAGTACCTCGTGGTAGTCGAGGAGTCGGGCTACGCCGGCGGCATGGGCCAGCATATGGCCTCGTACAAGAAGTACGACCGGGTCGGGGATATGTTTCCGGGCAAGACGGCCCGGAGCCGCTCGTTCCGGCGCTGTGCGGTGAAGACATTCGCTGCCCACATGGAGAAGTACAGCCGAGAGGTGGAGCGTGCCGAGGAGTACATCGAGGCCGAGTACGAGATCATCCAGGACGACCCCGGCGTGATCGGGACGTCTGGCGGCGAGGTCGAGGTCGCCAGCAGGAGCGCCGAGGTGTTCGACATCCCATTGGCGGGGGAGGAGCCGGTGGTCGCAGAGTACGAGCCGGAGCCGGAGCCGGCGCAGGAGACGTTCGACCGGGACCGCGCCCGCCGGCAGTTGTTCGCCACGCTGAAGGCGGCGGGGATCAAGGGCGACAAGGTCCGCAAGGACTGGGCGGCAGAGCACGGGTTCCCGCGGTCCACTTCGGAGTGGACGGAGGAGGACTACGACCGGGCGGTGGCGACACTGACGGACCCGGTGAAGGAGGAGGTCTACGACATGGCCGACGACCTGAACCTCGACCTGAACGACCTGTGCCTGACGGTCGTGGGTAAGGAAGTGCCGGAGTACCTGTCCGACTACGTGGCGCTCCGCGACCACCTTCGCGGAGGTGAACTGTGAGGGTGGCGGCGCTGGCCGACCTGCACCTGGGGTTCCGGGCGTTCTCAGCGAAGTCTGAGGGGACGCGCCGGAACCTGCGGGAGGTCGACGTGGAGCGGACGTGGGAGCGCGTCGTGGACCAAGTGGTGGCCGAGGACCCGGACCTCGTGACCATCGCCGGCGACGTCTTCCACCACCCACGGGTGTCCGACTACGCCCGGCGTGCCCTGCTCCGGGGCCTGAACCGTATCCGCTGCGACGTGGTCATCCTCCAGGGGAACCACGACGCCGGGAAGACCGGGGAAGTGCTGACGCCGGTGGCGTTGGCGCGGGAACTGGCGGGGGGGACCCGCCGGATCCATGTCGCCACGGAGGTGGAGCGGGTCGTGCTGGCGAGCGGGATCGCCGTGACCTGCGTCCCCTACGTCGACCTGTCGGTCGGCCGCAACTACCGGCTCCGGCCGGACCCGGCGGCGAAGTACAACGTGCTGCTGGTCCACGCCGCCGCTCGGTCGTCGGCCGATGGCTCCGGCAAGCTCCCGTACTTCTACGGGGCGGAGGACAAGAGCCTCGACGTGGGCAAGCACGCGGACGACTGGGATGCGATCCTCCTCGGTGACTACCACGAGTACACGATGCTGCACCCTACGCGGCCGGTGTTCTACAGCGGGAGCATCGACCGGACATCGAGCAATATCTGGCAGGAGAACAGGTCGAAGGGTTGGGTGCTGGTGGACCTCGAGGCACTCACGCACGAGTTCCGCAAGGTGGAGACTCGGCCGATGTGGGACTACATCATCGACGGCGACAGCGCGGAGGAGGTGAACCTCGCCGTCGCCGACATCGCCTACACGGCGGAGGCCAGCGACGAAGAGCCGCCACTGGTCCGGCTCCGGGTGGACGACTTCCCGCGCCACGAGAAGCGCCTGATCGACTGGAGCGCCGTGAACGCGCTGAAGCGGACGGTGGCGCACTTCTACCTGGACCTTCGCTACCGGCCGCTGGAGGTGGCGGGCCTGGAGGACGGCCGCGAGGCCGGCGAGCGGGTGACGCTGGAGAGTGAGGCTCGTGCGTACTTCAAGGACGCCCCGGACGCGGTGCGTGCGCTGGTCTTCGAGGAGCTGGGGCTGAGGAGGGGGGCATGAATACGGAAGACGTGTTGTTAAGCCTCATGGCTATGTCGACGCTGATCGGATGGGGGCTGTTCATCTCCCTCCAGAGCGAAATCAACACCCGCCCGGAGCCCGTAGCGGTAGCCGACACCGTGTGGGTCCTGTACACCGGCTCAGACTTCGAGGGGGCGTGCGCGTTCCTTCGGGGTGGGGGCGTAGACGAAGAGGGGGCAAGATGAGCGATGGGGAGGAAGGAACCGTCGAAAGACTGACGATTGGGGGGCGCGACCGTGAGGCAGGGGATTACGGGGTGAGGCTGCGTGACGCCGCCGGAGGGGATGTGTACGCGCCGGGTTACGTCGAGAGGCTGGTCGATAGGACGATGGAGTTGCTCGATAGGGCCTTCTTCTCCGGGCACGAACCCAGGCAGTGTGACGGGGACCCAGGCGCCCCCGGTCAGCACGAAGAGGACCTGGACGCTGCCAAGCTACAGCAGTTGATCGAAGAGTTCCCGAGGGTGCCGGAGCGGGTTCGCCGGATACGGGACGCACGCAAGGTCTACGTCCACAACTTTGACGTGGACGAGGTGATCGTCATCGACGCACCGTTCTTGGGCACGGTGACCGTGCTGTGCCCGGAGTCTGCGAGGGGCCAGTTGGAGGAGTTGATCGAGGACATCAGAAAGGGGGCAATGTGAACATCCGACGTATCCACCTACAGAACTTTCGGCTCCACGCTGACACTGAGGTGTTCGTGCCCGCCAAGGGCGTGACCGCCATCGTCGGCGGCAACGAGACGGGCAAGACGACGATCCTCGAGGGGCTCGAGTGGGCCTTTTCCGGTGGCGACCACACCCGCGGCAAGGTGGCGAACCTCCGGTGGTTCGGGGCGCCGCCCCGGTCCGGGGCCAAGGTCACGGTCGACTTCTCGGTCGGCGGCAAGGAGTACCGTGTGGAGCGGCTGGAGTCGACCGCCCGCCTCTTCGCCATGCCGGCGGAGACTGTGATCGCCCAAGGCACGACGCCCGTGAGCGAGGCCGTGACCGAGTTGATCGGCATGACGCACCGGGAGTTCATCTCGACGGTATTCTGTCGCCAGAAGGACGTGGAGGCCCTGAGCCGCATGGGTGCCACCGACCGGGTCGCCTTCATCCGGCAGGTCCTCCAGATGGAGAAGATCGACGAGGCGCTGAAGAACCTGCGGAAGCGCAAGAACGAGATGGCCGCGAGGCTCGAGGGCATGACCGGGAGCGAGGACGACCTGAAGCGGGCCGAGGCCGAACAGCGCGAGGTGACCGCCCGCGTAGAGGCCAGTGGCGCGGCCGTCCACGCCGTGGGCAAGGAACTCCAGTCCCTGTCGGAGCACATGAGCGACGCGACCAAGGTCCTCGCGGAGGAGCGCCAAAAGAAGGGGACCTTCCGCGACCTAACGCACCGTCTCGAAATGGCGAAGCGGGTCCGCGAGGGGATCCGGTCGCAGTTCGCCGACCTCGAGCAGCAGATCGCCGCCGGCAAGGAGGCCGAGGCCGCATTGGAAGACGCGGCACCGGAGGGGTTGATCGAGGAGCTGAGGGACTACCTCCACGAGTGTCGCCGGAACCGCCAGCGGCTCCAGCAGGCCCTCGACGCCATGAGCCGGGCCTCAGCCGCACGCAACGGGGCGGTGCTCAACCTCAAGGAGCACGAGAGCAGGGTAGAGGAGCTCCAGTGTGCGCTCGACGCCGTGGAGTACGACCCCGACCTCCTGGCGAAACTGGACGCGCAGATCCAGGAGATGAGCCGAGCGCACTCCGAGACGGTGGGCGCCCTGCGCGGTGAGATCGAGGCGCACCGCACCGACGAGCGGAAGACGCTGCGGAAGATCGAGGCGATCAAGCAGGCCGGCGAGGGCGCCTGTTGCCCGACCTGCCTCCGGGGGATGGACGGCGAAGTCTTCGATCAGGTACTGGAGAGCCTGAACGACCACCTGCGGGTTGTGGTGAAGGACGCCGAGCACAAGGAGGAGCTTGTGCGCCAGTCGAACGAGATGACGCGGAGGGGGCTGGCGGAACTGCGTGCGGCCCGGAGTGACGCCGAGCAGGCGAGGGATGCCCACAAGAGCGTGTCCTCCGACCTGATCCACTGGAGACGTGAGGTGAAGGTGGCCGAGGCGCGTCTCGAGGAGGCCGCGTCGCGGCGCAACGAGGCTCGTGCCGACCTCGCGAAGATCGAGAAGCTCGACGTACCCGAAGCCGAAGAACTCCGGTCCATGGAGCAGGAGTTGGACGCGAAGGTGGCGGAGCGCGTGCGCCTCGAGTCGAGGGTCGAGGCTCTGGCCGTGGCCTCCGCGAGGCTCGAGAGGCTCCAGGCCGACCACGACGCCCGCACCGTCGAGGTGGAGGCGCTGACGTCGAAGATCGCCAGCATCGGGTTCGACGAGGAACGCTACCTTCAGGCTGAGGAGTCGGTGGGCGGGCTCCAGGAGAAGACGAACCAGGCCGAGGTGGCGCTCTCGGCGCGGCGTGCGACCTACGGGGCGCAGAAGGACGAACTGAGCCGGGTCACCGTGCGGGTCGAGTCTCTCCGCGAGGTGGTGTCGAGCCTCGAAGCGCAGAAGGCGGAGTACCGGACGGTGACGAAGGCGACCGAAATGATGGAGGGCTTCCGGGTGGCGGTGACCTCGACGATCCGGCCGGAAATGGAGGAGCTGATGTCCGGCTTCTACGCCGCGCTGACGGACGGTCGCCATGAGGCGGTGGAGTTGAACGAGGACTTTTCGGCACAAGCCTTCGAGGCCGGCCACGCGCCGGACACCCTGAGCGGCGGCGCCTCCGACCAGTTGGCGCTGGCGCAGCGGCTGGCTCTTAGCCTGATGATGGCGCAGCGGTCGGGGAACCCGATGAACCTGCTCTTCCTCGACGAGCCGTTCGGTAGCCTCGAGGAGTCGCGCCGCATGAACGTGTTGAACCTGATCCGCGACCTGTCCGGGGTGTTCACGCAGGTGGTGGTGATCTCGCACGTAGCCGAGACGAAGGACGCCGCGGACTACGTGGTGGAGTTGGAGCACGACCCGAGCATTGGGGCGAGCCGGGTGGTGGCGGCATGAGCCGCCGGCCACCGCTGCCCCGGCCGCGGGTTGGGGACAGGGCCACGCGCCGCGGTGACGACGGCGGCGCGTGGACGGTCTACCGGGTGTGGCGAAGCGCGATGCGTAGCCCGGTGACGATTGAATTGGCGCGTGACGGCGAACAGGAGTCGGTCCACGTCACACAGTTCTTCGCGGAATGGGACATGGAGGGTTGAGGATGGACGTGATCCTTGGAGGCATCGTACTGACCGTGTTGGTCTACTGGGCGCTGTGGGCGCTGGGGGGGCAAGATGACGAGTGAAGAGAAGAATCTGTTGGGGATGATAAATCGGTGGGGGAGGATTTTTTCCCCCGGAGACGCCAAGTGGGAGTTTCCGGTAGACCCCGAAAACCCCTTTGATTGGGACGCGGAATGGCCCGAAAACGCGCCCCACCGCCCCATCTACAGCGACCTCTCTGCCGCCGTGGAGTACGGACCCGCCCCCTACCGCAAGCCGGTGGCGGTGGTTGTGGACAGCGCCGGTGTCCTTGCGGTGTGCGACGACGGATCGTGCTGGGTGGCTGTCCACGGACCATGGGATGAGCGGAATCCCATCCCCGGCACCCAGCGGGCAGCAGAACTGGAGGAGGTTAGCGATGACTGACGAAGCGAGGGCTGACCAGGACCTGACCCCAGAGCGGATGGACTTGGCGATGGAGTGGCTTGAGGGGTTGGTTTTGGAGATTCAAGCCCAGGTCGAAGGGTTCGCGTTCGATGTGGACACATCCCCGACGATTGACGCCCTCGCCATGGCGAAGGCGTACCGGGCAACGGCAAGGGCGGTCGCGGCGATGAAGACGCATCCACTGAAGCACGAAGACTCTCGCTGGTCCAGGCATGAGGCATACGCCCACCCACCGAAGGAGGATGAAAATGGCTGACGAGACGAAGGGCTTGACCCCGGAGCGGATGGACCGGGCGGTGGAGGCGCTGGCCGAAGAAATTGACTCTTACCATTGGATTGGCGAAGAGTACGTTACCGACTTGAAGGACGCCCTCACCATGGCTCGCGCCTACCGGGCCATGATGCGGGAGGGGCCGATCTGCAACATGGACAGAGATTGGCGAGTGTTCTTTACGACCAAGAGAGCACATTACTGGGACCAGTACGCGCCCGAAGACGCACCTCACCGCGACTTATACGCCCACCCACCGAAGGGGTCTGACAATGGCTGACGAGACGAAGGGCTTGACCCCGGAGTTGATGGATGCGGTGGTAGATTGGTTAGAGAACTTACTCAGGTGGGCTGATGTTGATTCGTCTGGAAGGACCACCCAGATTTGCTCGAACGCCCT
>REDH01000172.1 GCA_007693585.1 Deltaproteobacteria bacterium | reverse complement strand
CCGCAGCATCGACCGGCGGCGAGCCCTCCCCCACCGCGCGTGTGGCGCAGGCGACCGAGGCGGATCCTGCACCCGGGCGCACCGCGACCCCCGGCGCGACGGACGCCCAGCGGCGAGCACCCGTCACGGTCTACGGAGGCCCGCCGGACCGCGATCTCCTCGACGAGCCGTCGCGAGCCTCCTGGACCGCGACGCTCGACACGGTGTCGGTCGAGGTGCCATCCGGGGCAGAGCCGCCGCGCACCGCCGAAGTACAGCGCATCCTCCGCCGGGCCAACGCGCGGCTGGAGCAGGCGCTCGTGCAGGCGAGCGAACGCCATGGCGCCGAAGGCAGCGGCGTACTTGCGGTCACCGTGCAGGTCGATGCGTCGGGCCGCGTCCGTCGGGTCGAGGCCCGTGCAAGCGGGTTTGCGGACAGCGCCTTCGTGGCGGATGCGCAGCGCTCGGCGGAAGCTGCCCTGCGGGGGCTCCGGTTCCGACCGACACCGGACAACGTGGCCTACACCGTCGAGGCGCAGTACAGGATCTCCGGACGCCCACCGCAGGCCGAGCGCGCGCCAGCCCCCACGCCGGGTCGCACTCCCGATCGCCGCCCACCGGATGCCACCCCTCCTCCGGACCGTACCGAGCCCCCGGACCACATGATCAGGCCCGTGCCCGTGTACGGCGGCGCGCCGGACCGACGGCGATGAACGGGCCATGACCACCGATCCCCCCCGCCCCATCTACTGCGTCTGGGAGATCACCCTCGCCTGCGACCTCGGCTGCCGCCACTGCGGCTCCCGCGCCGGCAAGGCCCGGCCCGCCGAGCTCGACACCGCCGCCGCACTCGACGTGGTCGACCAGCTCGACGAGGTCGGCATCCGCGAGGTCACCCTCATCGGCGGAGAAGCCTACCTGCGCGAGGACTGGGACGAGATCGCCGCCGCCATCGCCGACCGCGGCATGCGCTGCACCATGACCACGGGCGCCCGTCAGCTCGACGACGACCGGGTGCGCCGCGCCGTGAACGCGGGCATGGACGGCTTCTCGATCTCCATCGATGGCCTCGAGGACACCCACGACGCCCAGCGCGGTGTCCGCGGCTCCTGGCGGGCCGCCACCGACGCCGCCCGGCGCGTCACCGACGCCGGCCTCACCCTCGGCGTGAACACCCAGATCAATCGCCTCTCCCTCCCCGAGCTCCCCGCCCTCGCCTCCCTCCTCGTGGAGCTCGGCGCCCGGGCCTGGCAGATCCAGCAGACCGTCCCGATGGGACGGGCCGCCGACCGCCCCGACCTGCTGCTGCAGCCCTACGACTTCCTCGAGCTCTTCCCGCTCCTGGCCTGGATCAAGGCCACCCGCCTCGATCCGGCCGACGTCATGATCATGCTCGGCAACAACCTCGGCTACCACGGCCCGTGGGAAGGAGAGCTGCGCTTCGGCGGTCCCGGCTCCTGGAACGGCTGCACCGCCGGCGCCGGCACCATCGGGCTCGAGGCCGACGGCGCCATCAAGGGCTGCCCCTCGCTGTCCACCCACACCTGGACCGGCGGCCACCTGGGCCGCGACCGTCTCGCCGACGTGCTCCGCGACGCCCCCGCGCTGCGCCGCATCCGCGAACGCACCCGCGACGACCTCCACGGCTTCTGCCGCACCTGCATTCACGGGGACACCTGCCTCGGCGGGTGCTCCTGGACGACGGACGTCTACTTCGGGCAGATCGGCGACAACCCCTTCTGCATCCACCGCGCCCTCGAGCTGGAGAAGCAGGGCGTGCGCGAGCGCGTGCACCGTGTGGAGCCCGCGCCCGGGGTGCCCTTCGACCACGGGCGCTTCGCGCTCGTCCGCGAGCCCATTCCCGACGAGGAGCCCCTCGAGGGCCCCCTCCAGCGGCTGCTCGGCCGCTACGCGCTGGCGGACATCGTGGCCCTCGCGCCGCGGGGAGGTGGCCTGAGCGATGCGGCCCGGCGCCGGGCGCTCCTCACCCGGCGCCCCTGACGTCGCCGGCCAGGGCCACGACGCCATCGCGCGACGGCGTCAGCGACCGCGCCTGTGGTGGGCGCCTGGCTCGCACGGCGCACAGGACCGCCCGGAGCCGCTGCGCCGGTACCTCGAGTCGTCGGGATGCGGAGGGCGCCTGGCTCGCGCGGCGCGCGGGGCCGCGCGCTCCGGCTCAGAGGTCGTCGAGGCAGTAGCCGTCGACGCAGGCGCCGGTGCCGCAGTCCTGTGCCACGCGGCAGCGGCCGGGACGCGGTGCGGCGACGCACTCGCGCAGGCGGCAGACCCGACCGGAGTCGCAGTCGTCGTTGGTGTCGCAGGTGGCGTTGGCGCAGGCGCCGCGGTCACAGAACTGTCCGTCGCCGCAGCCGTCGGCGCCCGGCGCACCGCACTCGGCGACCCGGCAGCGACCGCGGACGCAGGAGAGCAGGGGATCGTGGTTGTCCTTGAAATCGTCGAAGCCGCTGAAGTCACTGAAGCCGAATGACTCGTCGGGGAAGTCGGTCTCGAAGCCGTCGTCGGGGAACGTCTCTTCGAAGTCGCTGAAGCCGGGTTCGGACGGCGGTGTCCCGCCGCCGCCGCCCGGGCGGCACTGGGCATCGCTGGTGCAGGTGGGCACCTCGCAGGTTCCGCCGGAGCAGACCCCGCGCCAGGCGAAGTTGCAGTCGATGTGGGTGGTGCAGCCTTCGGCGACGCACTCTCCGAGGAGGCAGCGCATGTTGGTGGGGCAGGACCCCTGTCCGTCTCCGCTGCAGCGCTGGGAGATGCAGGTACCGGCGATGCAGGTCTCCCAGGGCCGGCAGTTGTCTCCGCAGGTGGCGTCTTCGCCGCTGCGGGCGACGCAGACACCGGCGCGGCAGGTCTGGTCGAGACCGCAGCGCACGCCGCTGCAGAAGTTCTCGAAGTCGGCGGCGACGCAGCGTCCGTTGGGGGCGCCTTCGTGGTGGTAGCACAGGGGGGTCTCCCCGTCGCACTCGAGGGTGTCGCAGGGGTTTCGTCCCGGGAAGGGATTGCCCACGCACTGGGCGCGAGTGGGGGAGCAGGTCTGTCCGAAGCCGCAGCGGACGTCCTCGCAGAAGGAGGCGCCGCTGACGCATCGACCGCGCTCGGGATCGCAGACGTCGCCGGGGTCGCAGACGACGCCGGAGCAGTTGTCCTCGAAGCGGAGGTTGGGCTCGGTGGTGCTGTCGCAGGCGCCGAGGGTGAGAGCGCCGAGCACGAGGGCGGCGGCGAGGAACGGGAGGTGCTTAGAAGTCATAGCGGAACCCCACGGAGAGTTTCCAGTTGGAAAGGTCGGTCAGGCGGGCGAAGGAGAGAACGTCGAGGGTGAGTCCTTCGCCGATGTCGAAGCCTACTCCTGCGCTGTACATGGTCCAGGAGGTGGCGATGCGGTCGATGCCGAGGCTGCCGTCGGTCTCGTCGGAGCGACGCTCGGGCTGGACGACGGCGACGGTGCCGTCGTCCATGGCGATCTCGCGGTAGGTGGGTCCTTCGAAGCTGGTGCTGTCGACGTCGCCGCCGCCGAAGGCGGTGAGGCGGGTCTCGGCGCCGAGCCGGAAGGTCACGGGGGTGACGGGGCGGAACTCGACGGCGGCGGGGATGGTGAGGACGCCGAGGACGAGGTTGCCCTCGGTGCGGTCGTAGTCGTTGAACCAGGTGGTATCGCGGACGCGGACGGGGTGTCCGTGGTCCACGTTGCGGTACCGGTAGGTGGTTTCGTGGAACTCCGGCTGGTTGAGCAGGTCGGTGGAGGTGAAGTAGGTGTTGAGGTTGATGCCGACGGCGAAGAGTCCCCAGGGTCGTTCCCAGATGGTGGTGATGCGGAGGGGGACGTCGACGACGCCGAGGGAGAGCTCGGCTTCCTGGACCTCGCGGGTGGTCACGGTGGCGCTCTGGTTCTCGGGTCGTTCGCGGGAGGTGACGGTGCGCTCGAGGGATTCCTGCCGGAAGGTGTTGTTGAGGCGCATGGCGCGCACGCCGGTGCCGAGGACGACGAGGACGTCGTCGGTGACGGGGAGCTGGTAGCGGGCGTTGAGCTGGAGGGCGGGGGCGTAGAAGTGGATGCCGCCGAAGTCGATGGTCTGGAGGGCGTTGGCGAAGGAGAAGCCGAGTCCGAGGCCACCGGCGGCGGCGTCGAGGTCGGCGAGCCCGATGTTCATGCGGGCAGGTTCGTAGCCTGCGGTGAGCTGGAAGTTCCGGCGTTCCCCGAGGTCGACGTCGAGTCCGAGGAGGGCACCGAAGCCGCGGGAGCCGGAGAACTCGAAGGTATCGGTCTCGGTGCGTTCGGTGGTGCGTCGCACTTCGGCGCCGTCGAAGGCGGCGTAGCGTTCCGTGGGGGATCGCGTGCCGTAGCCGACGGCCCCGGAGAAGCTCTGCCAGGAGAGGGTGAGCCCGAGTCGGGCGGTGTCGCTGACGGCGAGGCTCAGGGGGGCGATGAGGACGAGGTGGTTGAGCTCGGCGTCGAGGATGTTGAGGTCGCGGTTGCGTTCGAGGGCGAAGTCTCGCCGGTCGACGTTGGCGTTGTCCTCGACCTCGAGGCTGAGCTGGCTGTTCTGGAACTCGAGGAAGAGTCCGAAGGAGAGGTTTCCGCCGGGGGGGCTGACGGTGGCGCCGAGGAGCAGGGGGCTCAGCAGGTCGAGGCGCCGTTCGTCGGCGGCGTTGAGGGGCCTCGTGTGGCCGCCGCTGTGGAGGCCGCTGAGGTTGGTGTAGATGCTGATCCCGTCGTGCCGACCGAGGGTGGCGGGGTTCAGGAAGAGGTCGGTCTGGGCGTCCTCGACCATCCAGCTCAGCCCGGTGCCGAGGCCGCGGATGCGGAAGGAGCGGGACTCGAGGGCGAGGGCGTCCCCTCCGACGAGCGCGACGAGGAGCAGCGCGAGGACCGCAGGCAGCGCGATGGCCCGGGCCGATCGCGGCATGATCGGCGCGGTGATGCGTGAAGAGGCAGACACGACGGTTCTGTTCATGTGGACACGTTGGACCAGGGGAACGACGGGAGAATGCCCATGGGGCTGCACTGTTGCGGCGCCCGCTAGACCACTGCGTCGCGAGCGTCAAGCCGAAAATTCCGGCGGGCACCGTCGGTCTTCCGGACGAAGTGGTTCCTTCCGAGAGGGCGAGGTTTGCACGTGTAAAGTCCGTGGTTGCCTTTTGCCGGCCAGCGGGTATACGGGCCCGCGGCGGCCATGGCGTGCCGGTTCGTCAGGACCGCAGCCGCGCGTGCCCTCCGACGGCGGGGAGCCCTCCGACCCGACTCGGGGTCCCCGCCTCGGGGGTGGTCTGCGCGGGTTCCGTCATGGCGCTCGCCGCCCCTTGTCCCTCACTGCCCCTGTCCCTCCCTGCCCCGGAGATGGTCCATGGCCACGCGTTCGCCTGCTTCCGAAGACGCCCTCCCGCAAACGATCTCCGTCGAGGTGGTCGACCGGTCGACGCTGCGGGGCGAAGCGGAGGTGGACGAGGATCTGCTGCGGGACGCGGTGTCGGACATCAACGCCATCTACGCGGCCAAGGGGCTGGAGATGGCGCGGGCGCTCGGCAATTACGTGGTGGAGACCTTCTTTGGTGGGGACCTCGACCGGTTTCACGATCGGGGGCGGGGCCACGCCACGTTCCGTGCGCTGGCCGGGCGCGAGGACCTGCAGGTGGCCTACACGACGATCTGGTATGCCGTGGCGGTGCTCGACCAGCTCCGGCAGCTTCCGGAGGACATCGCCGGGGCCCTGCCGCTGTCGCACCACAAGCTGCTGCTGCCGGTGCGGGATGCCGCGTTGAAGGTGGAGCTGGCGGAGCGTGCGGTGGCCGAGCGGCTGTCGTCGCGGGCGCTGGCCGAAGTGATCCGCGATGCGCGCCCCCGGACGTCCGGCCCGCGGGTGGGTCGCCCACCGCTGCCGGCGTTCGTGAAGGGCCTCACCCGGCTGCGCAGGGCGGTGGAGGTGGCCACCGCCGAGCCGGTGGACGAGGCGGCGCTGCAGGCGCTCCCGGAGGAGGAGCGCGCGGCGATGCGGGCGGAGTTCGACGCCCACATCGAGGCCCTGCAGGCGCTGCGCGCCCGGCTCGGCTGAGCCGGGGGAACGGAACGGCTGCGCCGCGTCGAGCCCCCGGTTCCGCGGTCCCGGGTCAATCCGCCGCGGCGGCGGGCGCCGAGCAGGGACGCCGCTCCATGCGCCGGGCCGGAACGGGCAGCCTGTTCACGCGCGTGAACACGCGCGTGAATCAGGTCCGGTGCGCCGCCCTCAGTTGAGGGTGAGCAGCACCCCGCCCTCGACGGGCACGATGACCTGGCGCATGTGGGAGAGTTCCTGCCCGTCTTCGTCGCGGATGATGAGGGTCAGCCGCTCGTCGAACTCGCGCGGCTCGACGCCGAGGAAGGCGAAGACGGTGGCGCTGTCGCCGGGCTCGACCGTGTCGAAGGTGTTGGTGAGGCCGACGGCGGTGTAGATCACGTCGCCATCGCGGTCGACGAGCTCGGCGCCGCCGAAGGAGGTGCGCTGGAGCTGCTCGTTGAAGGGGGTGCCCATGATGGTGGCAGTGCGGGCGGGGTCGGGCGGCACCTCGAGCTCGCGGAAGACGGCCTGGTAGATGGCGCGCACGAAGCGCTCCTCCCAGTAGCGCGGCCGGATCTGGAGGAAGGGGGTGTCGGCGTTGGTCTCGAAGGCCTGGAAGCGCCCCTCGCGCACGTGCATCAGGGGACCGAAGGGCCGGAGCAGCCCGTCCATGGGCTCGCCGACGAGCTGGACGATGTCGCCGTTGGTGGGCACGCACCAGCGCACCTCGCCGGCCGGGTCGTCACCCTCCTCGGCGTGGCTGCCGGCGGGGCCGTAGATGGTCTCGGAGAACTCGCGCGGGAGCGGCGGGAGGTCGCTGAAGGCCTCGGAGGAGGAGTCCTCGTCGGCGGCCTCGTCGGGGGCGCCGTGGTTGCGGACGCCAAACCATGCGCCGTTGAGGGCGTGGCTGAGCTGGTTGGACCAGCGCAGGTCGACGTCGACGACGCTGCCGAGGCGCACGTCGGCGAGGACGTTCAGGCGGAAGGTGACGAGGGGTTCGTCGACCCCGTCGCCGCAGGACTGGCAGACGAGGCGGGCGTCCTCGATGCGGATGATGGCGCGCTCGGGGGTGAGGCGCTCGAAGGTGACCTGGCCGAGGTCGCCGGGTTCGAGGGAGGCCCAGTCGTCGGGGCCGTCGCCGGGGACGATGCCGGTGCGGAAGACGGTGGCCTGGTCTTCATCGAGGAGGTGCACGGTGGCGGTGAGGGGAAGGTCCCGCAGGTCGATGGGCGCGGCGGTGCGGGGCTGCCGCGGTCCGGTGTCGAGGCTGAGGGTGAGGCCATGGGTGGCCTCGGCGCCGTCGTCGGCGATGGGGACGCGGAGCTCGATGGAGGTGGGGCGCTCCTCGCCGGAGAGCAGGCGCTCGAGGCGCCAGGCGGCGTGGACGCGGTCGGGGCTCTCGGGCCAGAAGGTCAGGAGGCCGTAGGACTCGGGGGAGCGGGCGGGGTTGTTCGGGAGGCCCTCGTCGAGGGGATCGACGGCGACGCCCTGGACCCGGAGGTTCGTGAGGCGGTTGCGGCCGGAGCGCAGGGGGCGGGGGTACTCGCCGTCGGCGAGATAGCCCGGGTCGCGGCTGCCGAAGCGGCGGGCGTCGAGGGTGGGGGTGGGGGTGAAGCCCGTGGGGCACTCGAGGGGCTCGTCGGTGTCCACGAGGCGGCGGCGGGCGCAGTTGCCCTCTTCGCAGGAGCCGCCGCGGGGGGGGCGGAAGGAGAGGAGGCTGCCGCTCGGGCTGCGCAGGGTGACGAGCTGGAGCGAGCCCTCGGCGAGGTCCTCGCAGAAGCGCCCGTCCTCGCCGGTGGCGATGCCCGCGTCCACGGGATCGCTGACGTCCACGTAGACGTTGGAGAGGGGGAGGCCGAAGGCGTTGACGACGAGCACCTCCACGCAGGCGTCGCAGGTGTTGCCGGTGCACTCGAGGGGGGCGCAGCCGCCCGGGGGGATGACGGCGTACTCGCCGGGGAAGAACATGCGGATGACGTCCGTGCGCTGGCTGGGGTCGGCGTCCGGGGAGAAGGGGCGGGTGCGCACGGCGCGCACGGCCACGCGGTCGACGGGATCGGGGGCGTAGACCACGGCCATGACGTGCTCGGGGATGCCGCGCACGAGGACGTCGGGCTGGCCGGTCGAGGGGATCGGGAGCCGGGCGATGTTGGTGCCGATCCGCTCCCAGGTGTCGGGGAGGGCGTCGCGGTCGTCGGGGGCGAGCCCGCGGAGCTCCAGCACGAGATCGCTGCCGGCCACCGCGCAGGTTCCCGAGCGGAGCTCGATCAGGAAGTTGATGCCGGTCGGGCCGCCCTCGACCTCGAACTCGAGGTCGCCGAGGGAGAGCTCGACCTCGTTCTCGCCGGGGCAGATGACACGGACCTCCTGCTCGTCGATGACGGTGTTGGCGGGGTCGCGCAGGCGCAGGATCCAGTCGCCGGGGGCAAAGCCGACGATGTCGTAGAATCCCTCCGACGGGAGGGTGCGGGTGCGCTGGGTCGTGGCGCCGTTGCGCCCGGGGGTGGTGATGTCGACGGTCCAGTTGCGGCGCTGATCCACGGGAATCGCATCGGGGAACGTCACCCGGAACCGGCACTGGCCGGCGCCGAAGAAGACGTCGAAGTTCCACAGGGAGAGGTGGGGAATCTCGACGACCATCTCCCGGCGGCCGTTCTCGCCGATGACCACCTCGGACTCGACCCCGGGCACCTCGATCCACAGCCCGCGGCCTTCGTCGAAGTGCCACATGGGGATGCGGTCGCCCACCTCGGCGCCTTCGGGCGCCTCGCGGCGCACCTCGACGGTCTGCCCCGCGGCGATCTGGAGCGGCGTGCCGTCCTCGGCCTCGAGGGTGGCGGAGAACATGCCGAAGGTCTCGAGGTAGCCGTTTTCGCCGATCACGAGCTCGGCTTCCAGCGGCACGGGGTAGCGCCAGCGCTCTTCCGGGGCGGGGTCGAAGTCCCGCACGCGGGCGACGACGGTGCCGTCGAAGGGTTCGCCGGCGAGGGTGACGATGGTCCCGGGTGCGAAGTCGAGGTCGAGGGGTCCGTCGGCGACGGCGGCGCCGTCCGCGGCGTCGAAGGGAACGGGGTCGGCCTGGCGGGAGAGGTAGACGGTGTCGCGGGCGATGCCGCCATCGCGCAGGTCGAGGCGGCGCACGGCGTGGAGGTACCCCGGGGCGGTGACGGTGACGGTGCGGATGCCGCGGCCGATCCCGCCGAGGAGGGCGTCCCCGAGGGTGTCGGAGAGGGTGGAGCGCCCGTCGACGGCGACCTGGGCGCCCACGAGGGGTTCGCCGTCCTCGTCGAGGACGCGGATGCCGATGCGCCCGGGGGGCTGCTGGGCGAGGAAGTCATCGGGGAAGGGCGCGGCGTCCCGCGGGGGGAGCTGCTCGAAGGGCGGTGCGCTGGTGGGTGGCTCGGAGCTCGACTCGGGCGGCTCGCTGGACGAGCTCTGCACCGGCTCGGACGAGGAGCTGTCCGGGGTGGTATCGCTCCCGCTGTCGCCGGAGCACCCGGCGAGACCGAGGGCGAGCGCGAGGGAGGCGAGCAGCAGCAGG
>REDH01000167.1 GCA_007693585.1 Deltaproteobacteria bacterium | reverse complement strand
CGACAGCTCCCCCGCCCACGCCGCACCCCGCACCGCCGCCACCACCTCCTCCTCCGTCCCCGACACCACCCGCATCGTGCGCCACGCCGGCACCGTCACCGTCCGCTGACACAGCCACCCACCCGGCACCGCCTCCCACGACCGCGCGCGCTCCTCGCCCCCCGCCCGGTTCACGGCACCGCCCGCGGACGTCCCCGGGGAAGGCTCCAGACCCGGGACCTCCGCCGGCGCCTCCGCCCCCCCGGCGCACAGGTCGAGGACCCGCACGCGGCGGGCGGTCTCGCCCTCCCGCGGCGTGAGCGCCACCGGCGTGCCGCTGTACCAGCAGCGCCGCGACGCATCCACCGGATACGCACGGTGAATGTGCCCCAGCACGATGCTCGCCCACGCGTCGCCGAAGAGGCTCGGCGGGAGCGCCTCGATGCTGCCCGCCTGGTGGATCGCGTGGGGGGAATCGGCGGGATCCGCGCCGCCGCCAACCGTGAGGTGACCCATCGCGACCAGCGGAACGTCCGGGCCCCAGCGCGCCCGCGCCCGCTCGGCCAGGCGGCCGTACAGATCGGCGAAGGCCGCGGTGATGGCGGCGTGAAGGCCACCTTCCGCGTGGTCCATCGTGCGCACGCCGAGGCGATACTCGTGCACGTAGGGCACGGCGGCGATGACCGCCTGCGGCGCGGCGGCGTCCGGGAGGGGCACGAGAAGCGGATCGAGGGTTCCGTCCGGCGGAAGATGCGCGTGGACGTGAATGTCCAGGGCGTCGAGGAGGTCGCCCGGCGCCCGCAGGCGCCGCGCCGAGTCGTGATTGCCGCCGGTGAGGACCACGCTGCACCGGTGCCCGGTGCCGCGCAGACGGGCCAGAAACCGGAAGAACGCCCGCTGGGCCTCCGCCGAGGGGTGCGCCTGATCGAAGACGTCGCCGGCGACGAGCAGCGCGTCCACCTCCCAGGCCACCAGCGCATCGATGAGCCAGTCGAGGAAGCGCTCGTGATCGGGCAGCAGCGAGAGGCCGTCGTAGCTGGCCCCGAGGTGCCAGTCGGAGGTGTGGAGCAGGCGCATGGCAGCGGGGGACACGGGGAAGGGTCCGGCCTCCTCGGGTACACCGCCGCAGGGGACGCCGCAACTCGCGCCACGCAACGACGCCGGCCGGGCCATGGTGGGCCCGGCCGGCGCGGGCTCGAACTCAGTCGAGCAGGTCGAAGCGATCGAGGTTCATCACCTTGTCCCAGGCGGCGATGAAGGAGTCCACGAAGTGCTTCTCGGCGCCCGCGCTGGCGTACTCCTCGGCGAGCGCGCGAAGCTGGGAGTTGGAGCCGAAGACGAGGTCCACTCGGGTGGCGGTCCACTTCGTCTCGCCGGTGGCGCGGTCACGGCCCTCGAAGGTCTCGGCCTCCGCGGACGTGGGCGTCCAGTCGGTGCCCATGTCGAGGACATTGACGAAGAAGTCGTTGGTCAGCGTGCCGGGCCGGTCGGTGAACACACCGTGGGCGGTGCCGCCGTGGTTGGCGCCGAGCACGCGGAGGCCGCCGACGAGCACGGTCATCTCCGGGGCGGTGAGGGTGAGGAGCTGGGCGCGGTCGACGAGGAGGTGCTCGGCGGCCACGCTGAAGCGCTGGCTGGCGTAGTTGCGGAAGCCGTCGGTGAGGGGCTCGAGCACCTCGAAGCTCTCGGCGTCCGTCTGCTCGGCGGAGGCGTCCGCGCGGCCGGGGGTGAAGGGCACCTCGACGTGGTGGCCGGCCTTGCGGGCGGCCTCCTCGATGGCGGCGCAGCCACCGAGGACGATGAGGTCGGCGAGGGACACGCGGCGGTTGCCGGACTGGGCGGCGTTGAAGCCATCGCGGATGCCCTCGAGGACGCCGAGCACGCGGTCGAGCTGCTCGGGCTCATTCGCGGCCCAGCCGCGCTGGGGGGCGAGGCGGATGCGGGCACCGTTGGCGCCGCCGCGGCGGTCGGAGCCGCGGTAGGTGGCGGCGGAGGCCCAGGCGGTGGTGACGAGCTCGCGGGTGGAGAGACCCGAGGCGAGGAGCTTCGCCTTGAGGTCGCGGATGTCCGCGGCGTCGATGAGCTCGTGGTCGGGGGCCGGGACGGGGTCCTGCCAGATGAGCTCCTCGTCGGGAACCTCGGGACCGAGATAGCGGCTGGGCGGTCCCATGTCGCGGTGCAGGAGCTTGAACCAGGCGCGGGCGAAGGCGTCGGCAAACTCCTTCGGATTCTGGTGGAACCGGCGGGAGATCGGCTCGTAGATCGGGTCCATGCGCAGGGCGAGATCCGCGGTGGTCATCATCGGCGCGTGGCGCTTCGACGGATCGTGCGCGTCGGGCACCGCGTCGCTGCCGGCGCCGCCGGCGGGGACCCACTGCCATGCCCCGGCGGGGCTCTTCACCAGCTCCCACTCGTACCCGAAGAGGGTGTCGAAGTAGCTGTTGTCCCACTCGATCGGCGTCGGCGTCCACGCGCCTTCGATGCCGCTGGTCGTGGTGTGGGGACCCATGCCCGTCCCGAAGTCGTTCTTCCAGCCGAAGCCCATCTGCTCGATCGGAGCGCCCTCGGGCTCCCGGCCCATCAGCGCCGGATCCCCGGCCCCGTGGGCCTTGCCGAAGGTGTGCCCACCGGCGGTGAGCGCGACCGTCTCCTCGTCGTTCATCGCCATGCGGGCGAACGTGTCCCGGATGTCCTTCGCCGAGGCGAGCGGATCGGGCTTCCCGTTGGGGCCCTCGGGGTTCACGTAGATGAGGCCCATCTGCACCGCCGCCAGCGGGTGCTCGAGCTCGCGATCGCCCTCGTAGCGCTTGTCGCCGAGCCACTCCGTCTCGCGACCCCAGTAGATGTCCTGCTCCGGCTCCCAGATGTCCTCGCGACCACCGGCGAACCCGAAGGTCTCGAAGCCCATCGACTCCATGGCCACGTTGCCCGCGAGCAGGATGAGATCCGCCCAGGAGATCGCCGCGCCGTACTTCTGCTTCACCGGCCACAGCAGGCGACGGGCCTTGTCCAGGTTGCCGTTGTCCGGCCAGCTGTTCACCGGCGCGAAGCGCTGGCTCCCCGAGGAGCCGCCGCCCCGGCCGTCCGCCGTGCGGTACGTCCCCGCGCTGTGCCACGCCATGCGGATGAAGAACGGACCGTAATGCCCGTAGTCCGCCGGCCACCACGGCTGGGAGTCGGTCATCAACGCGTGCAGATCCTTCTTCAGACCCGCGTAGTCGAGGCCGCGGAACGCCGCCCGGTAGTCGAAGCCCGACCGCATCGGGCTTCCCGCCGGCGGGTTCTGGTGCAGCATGCCAAGGTTCAGCTGCTCGGGCCACCAATCCCGGTTGGACTGCGCACCCAGCGCGGTCGGGCTACCAGCGACCTGTCCGTGAAACGGGCACTTTCCTTCGTTGCTCATGACTCCTCCAGGGGGTTCGACACCAGGACTGCATGGCCACACCCGCGGCGACCACGCGACGGGCGTGGCCGGGCCACCTGCATGACCGCGATGCACAAGGTATGGATCCTGGCCCGCAGTTGTGCAAAGACATTGTCGGCATCGTATCGATAACCTGAAGGCATCACCCAATGACCCCGACCCTCCGCCAGCTCGAGTACATCGTCGCCCTCGCCGAAACCGGCCACTTCGGCCAGGCCGCCGCGCGCTGCGGCGTCAGTCAGCCGGCCCTCAGCCGCCAGGTGCGGGATGTCGAGGAGCTCCTCGGCGTCGCCCTCTTCGAGCGCACCCGCCCCCGCACCTTGCCGACCGAGGCAGGGCAGGGGCTGGTGGCGAGGGCGCGTGGCGTGCTCGCCGACGTGCGCGAGCTCGCGGAGGCCGCCCGTGCACACGCCGGACTCGGACGCGCGCACGTGCGCATCGGCGTCATCCCGACGGTGGCACCCTACGCGCTGCCGGGGCTGCTGGCGGAGGCGAGACTGCTCCTGCCGGAGGCGACCTTCGCCGTGCACGAGCTGCAGACCGAAGTGCTGCTCGACGCGCTGGCCGGCGGGATCGTGGACCTCGCGCTGCTGGCCCGCCCCTTTCCCGCCGGAGGGTTCGCGGGGACGGACCTCGTGTTCGAGCCGTTCGTGCTGGTGGCCCCCACGGGGCATCCGCTGGCGCGCCGCTGTGCGGTGGACCGGGAGGAGCTCGCCGGGGCGAGCCTGATCCTGCTCGAGGACGGGCACTGTCTGCGCGACCAGGCCCTGGAGGTGTGCACCCTCGCCGGCGCGCCTCCGGAGACGACGGTGACCGCTGCCAGCATCACGACCCTGATGCGGATGGTCGAGGGCGGGTTGGGGGCGACGCTGCTGCCCGCCAGCGCCCTGTCCGTGGAGCTCGCCACGACCCGGGCGGTGCGGGCGCGATCCTTCGCCGGCGATCCGCCCGGGCGTCTGCTCACCCTCCAGTGGCGGGGCAGCTCCCCGCACGGAGCGGTGCACCGGCTCCTCGCCGACGCGTTGCGCGCCCACTACCTCGGCCTGAACGCCGACATGCCGGCGGTGCATGGACCGTGCCCGGCGATCGTGTCGGCCGGGCAGGCGTGAGCTCCCCCTGCCTCGCGACACGCGTCGTCACCGGCTCCGGGCGCAGGGACGCACGGATCGCGCTGGTCCGTGCGGTGCACGGGCGAAAGGCTCGACGGGCGTGAGCAGGGGTCCGCGACGCGCGGGACCCGTGTGCTCCTCGCGAGCTACTCCTCGCGAGCGGTGTAGCCGGCGCCTGCGAGCACGGCGATGAGGGCTTCGGCGGAGGTCACCTCCGGGTCGATCTGCAGCTCCGCCTGTCCCGGTTCGAGGGTGACGCGAACGGCGTGCACGCCAGCCTGGTCGCGGAGCAGCCGGGTGACCCCGTTGACGCAGCCCATGCACGTCATCCCCTCCACCTGGAGCGTCAGCGCCACGTGGCCCTGCGCTTCGGCGGCCTCGAGCGTCTCTTCCCCGGAGGCGGCGGTGGCCACGCCGGCACCCACGGGCAGCATCGGCAGGGCGAGAACGGCGGCGACGAGCAGCGCGTGGCCGACGAAGAACCACCGCGCCCCGCGGCGACGGGTGGCGCAGGCACCGTCCGGCAGGTCGCAACCGGGATCCGAGCCCTCCGCCGTGCAGCCGGCGTGCGCAGGGCGGCGCAGGAACGCCTCGCGGAAGGCCCACGCCATCAGGCCGAACGTCAGGACGAGGAACAGCGGCCGCCAGGCCTCGAGCGTCACGCCGAGCCCGACGACGGTGAGGCCGAGCACGGCGAGGGACAGGGGAAGCCAGCAGCAGGCGGTCGCCAGCAGGGCGCCGGCGATCATGCCGGCGCGGGCTCCCCATTGCCATCGGTCGTTGCTCATTCGGAATCTCCTTCTTCCCGGGCCGCCCGGCCTACGGCGGGCAGCCGCAGTCGAGGCACTCGGCCGCAGACGTCGTCCGGCACTGTTCGCGGAGGCGACGCCGGAGCATCCGCCGTGCCCGAAACAGGCGCGCAGAGGCGGCATTGGCGCTCAGACCGAGCTGCGACGCGGCCGCATACACGGCTTCGCCACGGAGGTCCACCGCTTCCACGAGCTCGCGCGACGTCTCCTCGAGGCCCGCCAGAAGGCGCAGGCTGCACGCGCACGTCTCCGTGTCGTCGACGGGCTCGGCGAGGCGATCGAGTTCCGCGTCCGGTGCGCGACGCCGGTCCTGCCGGGCCACGGACCTCCCCACGTCCACCGCGAGCCGGCGCATCAGGGTCCAGAACCACCCCTCGGCCGCCGCCTCGTCCGTGAGCGCGTCACGGCGCTCCCAGGCGCGCAGCAGCGCCTGACCGAAGAGATCCTCCGCGTCCGGCTCGCTCCACCCCTGCGTGACGAGGTGGGCGACCGCGCGGCTGCGCATGGCGGCCCAGCGCGCCCAGAGGGCGTCCGCACCTTCATCCGGCCTCGACGGCGAGGCCTCCTGCAGGGAGGGAGCGGTCATGCGGTCCATCGTGGCGCCTCGCCGGGCGCGCCGTCGAACGGGGACTCGACAACGGGCTGGAGATGAGCGGTCATGCTGGCGATTCCTGCGGGATGGCGCGCGCCGGGCGAACGCGTTCGGATCGCTACCGACCCTCCACTTCTCCGGCGAACACACGGCCTGGTGGGATGACCCACCCATCGGGGAAGGTGCGCTCGACAACGCGCTCCCGCAAGGGAGGCGCGTTGTCGCACCCCTCCGGTCAACAGCAGCTTCCCGGCTTGCAGGCGCAGGGGCAGGCGTCACCGCAGGTGCATGCGTCCGTGCCGCAAACGCATCCGGTACACTCTCCATCCGCACAGGTGCACGCCCCGCAGCAGGCGCACCCGGTGGCCTCTGCGGCTTCACGGCAGGAACAGGTCTTCTGGCTCATGGTCTCTCCTGGATCGTTGGGGGTTACTGGCCCGCGAGAGGGGGCTCGTCCAGGGAGACGATGAACCCCGATTGAATCTTACGCACGGGTTCAGGGCCGGCGAAAAGGCGCCACCGAGCCCTCCCCGGTGGGAGACACACCCTCGTGGCCCCCCATGACGCCGGTCCTTGCAGCGGATGCGGACCACCGAACGGTGCCGTGCTCGGTCGAACGCCGGACTCCATCGATCACCCTGCGCTCCGGTCCGGGGAACCGTTCGGTGGTTGCGCCCGCCCGCACAGGCGATAGACTCCCCCGGGCTCCCCGGGCCCGTGCCCCATCTCCCCCAGGACCCATGGCTCAGCCCCCCACCGTCCCGCCCCTCGAGATCGCCGGGCGCTCCTTCGGATCCCGCCTGCTCATGGGCACGGGCCGCTACCGCTCCCTCGACCTCATGGACCGCGCCCTCCAGGCCAGCGGCGCCGAGATCGTCACCGTCGCGCTGCGGCGGGTGGACCTCGTGGAACGGGACGGCGAGTCCATCCTCGGCATGCTCCGCGAGCGCGGGTACTTCCTGCTGCCCAACACCGCCGGCTGCTACACCGCGCGCGACGCCATCCTCACCGCCGAGCTCGGCCGCGAGGCGCTCGAGACCGACTGGGTCAAGCTCGAGGTCATCGGCGACGAGGACACCCTCCTCCCCGACGCCGAGGAGCTCGTGAAGGCCGCCCACGACCTCGTGAAACGCGGCTTCACCGTGCTCCCCTACACCAACGACGACCCCATCACCGCCCGGAAGCTCCGCGACGCGGGCTGCGCGGCGGTCATGCCCATCGGCTCCCCGATCGGCTCGGGCATGGGGCTGCAGAACCCCTACAACCTCCGCCTCATCCGCGAACAGATCACCGAGGTCCCCGTGATCCTCGATGCCGGCATCGGCACCGCCTCCGACGCCGTGCGCGCCCTCGAGCTCGGCTGCGACGCCGTCCTCCTCTCCTCCGCCGTCTCCGACGCCGAGGACCCCGTCGCCATGGCCACCGCCATGAACCACGCCGTGCGCGCCGGCACCCTCGCACACCGGGCCGGGCGCATGCCCACCCGCCTCCACGCCCGCGCCAGCTCCCCCGTGGAACCCCGACTCAAGGCCTGACGCCCCGCCGCCCGCCAGCGGACGCGGAGGTCCCCTTCTCCCCCCATCCCCCCCGCACCATGTTCACCTACGATGCCATCGTCGTCGGCGGCGGCCACGCCGGAGCCGAGGCCGCCCACGCCCTCGCCCGCCTCGGGCAGCGCACGCTGCTCCTCACGATGAACATCGACACCATCGGGCACATGAGCTGCAACCCCGCCATCGGCGGGCTCGCCAAGGGGCACCTCGCCCGAGAGATCGACGCCATCGGCGGGCTGATGGGACGGGTCGCCGACGCCGCCGCCATCCATACCCGCATGCTCAACGCCTCCAAGGGCCCCGCCGTACGCGCCACCCGCGTGCAGTGCGACATGCGCCAGTACCGCGCCCACATGCAGCAGCGGCTCATGAACATCGAGGGGCTCGACATCAAGCAGGGCACCGTCGAGCGACTGCGGCTCGAAGACGGACCCGACGGGCGCCCCCGCGTCACCGGCGTCGTCGACCACCTCGGCTTCCCCTACGCCGCACGCGCGGTCGTGCTCACCACCGGCACCTTCCTGCGCGGCCTCTGCCACGTCGGCCTGCGCAACTTCCAGGCCGGACGCGCCGGAGACATCGCCTCCCTCGGCCTCGCCGAGCAGATCGCCGCCCTCGGCCTCCAGACCGGACGCCTGAAGACCGGAACCACCCCGCGCCTCGACGGGCGGACCATCGACTGGAGCGTCTGCGAACCGCAGCCGGGAGACACGCCGCCGCGCCGGTTCTCCGTCCACGAGGATGTGCCCGCCCTGCCCCAGGTCGCGTGCTCCATCACCTACACGAACGAGCAGACCCACACGATCATCCGCAGCGCCCTCGACCGCTCGCCCATGTTCAACGGCACCATCGAGGGCATCGGACCACGATACTGCCCGTCCATCGAGGACAAGGTGCATCGCTTCGCGGACAAGCCCCAGCACCACATCTTCCTCGAGCCGCAGGGGCTCGACACCCACGAGGTCTACCCCAACGGCATCTCCACCTCCCTGCCCCTCGACGTGCAGATCGAGCTCGTGCGCTCCATCCCCGGCCTCGAGCGGGCCGAGATCATGCGGCCCGGTTACGCCGTCGAGTACGACTTCATCAACCCGATCCAGCTCGACCCCACCCTCGAGCTGCGCGCCATGCCCGGACTCTACCTCGCCGGGCAGATCAACGGCACCAGCGGCTACGAGGAAGCCGCCGCCCAGGGACTCATGGCCGGCCTCAACGCCGCCCGCGCACTGCGCGGAGAGGACCCCGTCGTGCTCGGACGCGACGAAGCCTACATCGGCGTGCTCATCGACGACCTGACCACCCTCGGCGCCTCCGAACCCTACCGCATGTTCACCTCGCGCGCCGAGTACCGACTCCTGCTGCGCGAGGACAACGCCGACCGGCGCCTGTGCGACCGCGGACACGACCTCGGACTCCTGTCCACCCACGAGTGGGCGCGCTTCGACCAGCGCCGCCGGCAACTCGAGGGCGTGCTCGAGACCCTCCGCGGCACCACCATCGGCGCCAGCGAGGACAACCGCCAGATCGTCGCCTCCGCAGGCCTCGGCTCCCTCGACAAGGCCGCCACCCTCGCCACCCTCCTCAAGCGACCGGAAGCCACCCTCGCGAAGCTCGCACCGCTCGCCCCCGACGCCGGACTCGACACCCTCCCCGAGGCCGTCGCCGAGTCCGCCACCATCGAGGTCCGCTACGAGGGCTACCTCCAGCGACAGGAAGCCCAGGCCGCCGCCCTCCAGCGCACCCACAGCGTTCGCATCCCCCCCGACATCGACTTCGACGCCGTCCCGGGACTCTCCAACGAGGTCCGCGAGAAACTCCTCGCCGTGCGCCCCGCCACCCTCGCCCAGGCCGAGCGCATCCAGGGCGTGACCCCGGCCGCCATCACCACCCTCTGGGGCTGGATCGACCGGCAGACCCAGCGCTCCGCCTCCCCCTGAACCCGAACGCCACCGCCGGCTCGCACGAGGACGCAGTGCACACCCGGACAGGATGAGTGCACCCCGGTCCCCCCACCACCCGACAGGACGGCATCGCGAACCTCCATGGCCGCGCACATCCACGACGGTGGGCTTCCATGGCCGAGGGCTTCCATGGCCGAGGGCTTCCATGGCCGAGGGCTTC
>REDH01000066.1 GCA_007693585.1 Deltaproteobacteria bacterium | reverse complement strand
CGGCCTGTGCGCGGGAGAGGGGGTCGTCGGGGCAGAAGGCGAGGGGGTCGGCGGAGCAGCCGGCGATGCGTCCGGCGGCGGCGAGGGACTCGATCTCGGCGAAGAAGCGGTGGTCGGGGGGGACGTCGACGAAGGTGGGGAGGTCGGGGACGACGTTGTCGAGGCCGGAGGCGCGGTGGAGGAGGGCGGCGGCCTGCGCGCGGGAGACCTGGCAGTCGCCGCAGAAGGTGGGGGGTTCGGCGCGGCAGCCGCTGGAGACGCCGTTGTCGGCGAGGGCGAGGGCGGCGCGGGTGCGGGGGGTGTCGGCGGGCATGTCGACGAAGCGGGGGTCACCGCCTTCGATGGCGCCGGGTCGGCAGCAGGGTCCGGTGAGGTCGGGGTCGAGGTCGAGGGCGCGCAGGAGGACGAGTCCGAAGGCGGCGCGGGTGATGGTGTCGGAGGGGCAGAAGCGGAGGGGTTCGCTGGAGCAGCCGTCGAGGTGGCAGTTGCGGTGGAGGGTTTCGATGAAGGGGCGGGCCCAGCTGTTGGCGTCGACGTCGGTGAAGACGGGGGAGGCGGCGGGGACGGGGTCGAGGTCGGCGGCGCGCACGAGGACGGCGGCGGCCTGTCCGCGGGGGAGTCGGCAGGAGGGGCAGAAGAAGGGGGGATCGCTCTGGCAGCCCTGGGTGATGCCGAGTTCGGCGAGGCGTTCGGCGACGGGGGCGGCCCAGGAGGAGGCGGGGACGTCGGCGAATCGGGCGATGGGGTCGGGGACGGCGGCGGGGCAGCAGACGTCGGGGTCGCGGACGCAGGCGCCGGCGGTGCATTCCTCGCCGCAGCCGCAGGCGGTGGAGCCGCCCCAGGTGGTGCAGCCGTCGCTGTTGAAGTCGGCGCAGCGTTCGACGCCGTTGCCCTGGCAGCGGGTGGCGCCGGGGGTGCAGGCGTTCTGGCAGGCGGGGGGGATGTTGCCGCCGGCGGCGATGGCGGAGCGCAGGGTGGGCAGCCAGGCGTGGAGGCGGGCGCCGGGGCAGGCGTTGGAGGTGTGTCCGGGCCAGTCGCGGTGGCCGCGGATGCCGGAGGCGGTGGTGGGGATGGGGTGCTGGCCGACGAGCCAGGAGGAGATGCGGACGAGGCCGTCGAGCTGCACCTGTCGGGGGGTGAAGGAGACGAAGTTGCCGACGACGCTGACGCCGACGTTGCCGGTGTTGTGGCGGCCGACGTGGGAGCCGGTGCGGCGGTGGTTGTTGCGTCCCTCGTAGACGCGGCCGTCGATGCCGACGGTGAAGTGGTAGCCGAAGTCGCACCAGCCGAGGGCGTCGATGTGGTAGGCCTGCATCTGGCGCATGCGGGCGGCGGGGGAGAGGGAGTCGTTGTTGGGGGTGGCGGTGTGGTGGACGGTGAGGAAGCGGGGGCTGTGGGCGACGCCGCAGCCGACCCGGCTCCGCGCGCCCCACTGGGCGCGGGGGATGATCCAGCTCGGCAGGTTCTTGGCCACGGGCTCGCTGGTGGCGAGGGGGAGGTCGCGGGCGAGGGGTGCTTCGGGGTCGAGGGGTTCGGTGAGGCGCTCGAGGCCCGCGAAGGCGAGGCGCGCGCCGTTGCGCGCCAGCTCGATGGTGACGGCTGGGGCATCGAGGCGGACGCGGGCCACGTGGGCGACCCCCTCCGACCAGGTCACCTCCACGGGGCGGAAGTCCGTCCAGACGCCGTCGGTGCCGAGGGCGCGGGCGGTGAGGCGCTCGACGCCGGTGCCGTCCAGCAGCAGTCCGAGGCCGTGCATGGGGTCGCCGTCCTCCATGTGGATGACGCCGCGGTCGTCCTGGAAGAAGGTGTCCAGGCCGGCGCCGACGAGGAAGATCTCGCCGGGTTCGAGGTAGACGGGCTCCTCGGGGAGCGGGCCGTGGTGCAGCGATGAGGCGGGCGCGTCGGGCGCCTCGCCGGCGCAGGCGAGGAGCGCGGCAGCGGCGAAGGCGGCAGGAATGAGGGCGTGGGCGGGGCGGAGGCGGAGCGGAGTCGTCGCCATGGGGCACCTGTGTCTGCTGGGGGACGGGTCACGCCGGGCGCGTGGATGGCCAGCGCGGTTCGTGGGGCGGGGTCGCCACACGACTGGATCTCGCACCCGGGACATACCCGAGTGACCGCCGACACGGAAGGGAGTCTTGCCGGGCTGGTGGCTGTCGGCCACGGGCGCTGCAGCGGGCGTGGCCTGCCGGAGGATCAGTCCTCCGCGGACCCGGGGGCGTCGGCGGGCCGGGGGGCGACGGGGTGGTCGTCGGTGATCTCGAGGCGCGCGACCCGAACCATGCCCCGCTCGTCGGGGTCGAAGCCTTTCGGGAAGACGGTGGCGTCGTTGTACCGGGCATCCGTGAGGTTGGCGCCCACCAGGCTGGCGCCGGTGAGGTCGGCGCCGCGGAGGTCCGCCTCCCGCAGGTCGGCCTGCAGAAGCGTTGCGCCCTTGAGGTTCGCGCGCTGCAGGAAGGCCCCCTGCATCTGGGCCGCCGTGAGGTGGGCGTCGCTCAGGTTCGCCCCGCGGAGGTCCGCGTGCTTCAGGCCCTGCGCGGTCCGGCCTCGCAGGTCTCCGAACCGCCGCTCCAGCGCCTGGAGGTCCATCCCGCTCAGGTTCGCCCCGCTCAGTCCACGATAGCTCCCCGACACCTCACCGCTCTCGTCCGGCCTGATGTGCGCCGTGTCCGCCTTCTTCCCCATCCGCCGCAGCACCAGCGCGGCCACCGCCACCAGCGCGCCCACCGCGAGCGCAAACATCACGTGCTCGTTCATGTTCCTGCCTCCCCTGCTCCGCCACGCTTCCGTCTCGGCCGTCTCCCGACCCTGACGCAGCGTGCCCAACCATGCCGCCCGCGGCAAGTATCCATATCGAGCGCTTCGTCATCCCTGACCTCCACGCACGCCGACCCCCCTCCCGCCACCGGACGATGACTCGCCCGCATCCCCCGCACCTCCGCTTGCGGGCATGCACCCGCGATCCTACCCATCGGCTCATTCCCGGAGGCCGCCCGACAGTCGTCGGCCAGGCACTCCACACATTTCCGGATCGATCCGAGGGGGGGCTTCCATGAAGAGCGCAGGAGACTTCGTACACATCATCGGTTTCGACGCGCTGGGCCGCGACGACGTGCCCCGCGTCGGGGGCAAGAACGCCTCCCTCGGCGAGATGGTGCGCCACCTCGGCGCGAAGGGTGTGGCCGTGCCCCCGGGCTTCGCCACCACCTCCGACGCCTACTGGCACTTCGTCGCCGCCAACGGCCTTTCGGACCGCATCGCCGGATTCCTGCAGGACCTGGAGGCGGGCAAGGCCACCCTCGCCGAGACCGGCGCCGCCATCCGCGCCGCCGTGCTCCGGGGCGACTTCCCCGAGGACACCGCCCAGGCCATCCGCGCGGCCTACCGCGAGCTCTGCGACCGCATCGGCCGCGTGAACGCCGACGTCGCCGTGCGCTCCTCGGCGACCGCCGAGGACCTCCCCGACGCCAGCTTCGCCGGCCAGCAGGAAACCTTCCTCAACATCCGCGGCGAGGACGCCCTCCTCTCCGCCTGCCGGCGCTGCTTCGCCTCCCTCTTCACCGACCGCGCCATCAGCTACCGCGTCGCGAAGGGCTTCGACCACATGAAGGTCGCCCTGTCCGTCGGCGTGCAGGCCATGGTCCGCGCCGACACCGGCGGCTCCGGCGTCATGTTCACCCTCGACACCGAGTCGGGCTTCGATCGCGTCGCCGTCATCGACGCCGCCTGGGGGCTCGGCGAAACCGTCGTCCAGGGACTCGTCGACCCCGACGAATACCAGGTCTTCAAGCCGCTCCTCGCCGACGACACCCTCGTGCCCATTCTCGAGAAGCGGCTCGGGCGAAAGGAGATCAAGATGATCTACGCCCGCGACGAGGAGCGGCCCACCCGCACCGTGCCCACCTCGAAGGCCGAGCGCGCGGGTTTCGTCCTGTGCGACGACGAGATCCTCACCCTCGGCCGCTGGGCCTGCGTCATCGAGGACCACTACGGCTGCCCGATGGACATCGAATGGGCCCGCGACGGCGAGACCGGAGCGCTCTTCATCGTCCAGGCCCGGCCCGAGACCGTCCAGTCGCGCAAGGACGCCGGCACCTTCCGCAGCTTCCGCGTCTCCGACAAGGGCCCCGTGCTCTCGAAGGGCCTCAGCGTCGGCGACCAGGTCATCACCGGCCGCGTCTGCCTCATCGAGGACGTGGCCGACATCGCCCGCTTCGAGGACGGCGCCATCCTCGTCACCCGGAACACCGACCCCGACTGGGTCCCGATCATGAAGCGCGCCGCCGCCATCGTCACCGACCGCGGCGGACGCACCAGCCACGCCGCCATCGTCAGCCGCGAGCTCGGCCTGCCCGCCATCGTCGGGACGAGCGACGCCACCCACGTGCTCCACGACGGCCAGGAGATCACCGTCAACTGCGCCGAAGGGGACGCCGGGCTCGTTCACGCCGGACACGCCACCATCACCGAAGAGGAGCTCGACCCGTCCAGCGCCCCCGAGACGCGCACCCGAGTGATGCTCAACCTCGCCAACCCCGGCGCCGCCTTCCGCTGGTGGCGCCTGCCCGCCGACGGCGTGGGACTGGCCCGCATGGAGTTCGTCGTCTCCAACCACATCAAGGCCCATCCCATGGCCCTCGTGCAGTTCGACCGCCTCGAGGACGCCGCCGCCAAGGCCGAAATCGCCGAGCTCACCGCAGGATACGACGACAAGGAGGAGTTCTTCGTCGACCGGCTGGCCCGGGGGCTCTCCCGCATCGCCGCCGCCGTGCACCCGAAGCCCTGCATCGTGCGCATGAGCGATTTCAAGACCAACGAATACGCCGGACTCCTCGGCGGCGCCGCCTTCGAGACGCCCGAAGAGAACCCCATGATCGGCTTTCGCGGCGCCTCCCGCTACACCTCCCCGCGCTACCGCCCCGGCTTCGACCTCGAGTGCCGCGCCATCCGAAGGCTCCGAGAGGAAATGGGCTTCCGGAACGTCGTCGTCATGATCCCCTTCTGCCGCTCCGTCGCCGAGGCCGACGGCGTGCTCAAGGTCATGGCCGAAAACGGGCTGGAGCGCGGCCGCGACGGGCTCGAGGTCTACGTCATGGCCGAGGTGCCCTCGAACATCATCCTCGCCCCCGCCTTCGCCGAGCGCTTCGATGGCTTCTCCATCGGCTCCAACGACCTCACCCAGCTCACCCTCGGCGTCGACCGCGACTCCGAGGGCCTCGCCGCCCTCTTCGACGAACAGGACGAGGCCGTGAGGTGGATGATCGGCCACGTCATCCGCGCCGCACAGCTCGCCGGGGCGAAGATCGGCCTGTGCGGACAGGGCCCCAGCGACCACCCCGAGTTCGCCGCCTTTCTCGTCGAACGCGGCATCGACTCGATCTCCGTCACCCCCGACAGCTTCCTGCGCGTCAAGGAGGTCGTCGCCGCCGCCGAGCGTGAGCGGGGCTGAGCGGCAGTGGGCGGGGCCGCGATCCACCCCTCCGGAGTCGGTTTCCGGCGAGGGCCGAAAAGTGACCAATCGGTTCCCGGGCGGTGCCGTCGAACGCGTCGGCGATGCTGCCCCGTGAGTCCTTGCGATCCCGTGTCTCCTGCAGCCCATGGCCACCTCCGACGACATCGACCGCGTCGTCGACGCGGAGCTTCAACGCCGCCTGCGCTCGGCCGGGGCGGTGGTCATCGAAGGTCCGAAGGCCTGCGGCAAGACGGCGACGGGCCGGCGTTGTGCGCGCAGCGTCGTGTCGTTCGACACCGACGCGGATGCACGCAGACTGGTCGAGCTGGACCCCGAGCTGCTGCTCTTCGGAGAGACGCCGCGCCTGCTCGACGCGTGGCAGGTCGATGTTCGCCGCTGTCCGTCGCGTCCGGTTTCGAGGCGCACCGCCGCGTCGTGCTCGCTCGCGATGCCTGGGTTGGCTGGCACGGCATGCACATCCAGTTGCGCGTCGCACCCGGCGTCTTCGGTCTCCTCGATCAGGTTCGTGTGCGCTGTCCACGCACCGGGGGAGGACGTTTGGTGTGCCTCGGGCGGGGATCAGGGGCCGACGGTGCGGACGAGTCGGACGCCGAACCAGACGTTTCGGGAGTTGCGGTGGGCGCTGTTTCGGAAGGCTGCGCGGGGCACTTCGGTGCCGGCCCAGCCGCCGCGCCGGATGCGGTTGATGCCGGAGGGAGGTCCGGTGGGGTCGATGCCGCTCTCGTGCGGTCCGCTGGCGTTGTAGGTCATTTCCATGAGGTTGCCGAGCATGTCGAAGAGTCCGTAGGCGTTGGGGAGGTAGCGCGCGACGGGGTACGCGGTGCCTGGCGCTTCGGTGCTGTTGCAGGTGTAGCGGGCGATGCTTCCGAGGACGGGGAGGGTTGCGAAGCAGGCGTCGCTGATGGGCACGGGTCCGGCGTAGGTGGCCTGATTGACGCCGCCGCGGGCGGCGAACTCCCACTCGGCTTCGGTGGCGATGCGGTAGCCGTCGCAGGAGACACCGCCGTAGGTGACGGTGGAGCACTGGAAGACGGCGCCCGGTTCCGAGGGGGTGTTTGCGCAGGCGTTGATTCCGGGATCGCATCCGGCGCCGACCACGTTGCCACCGCCGCCGGTGGAGCAGCCACTCAGGGCGTAGCAGGCGGGGAGCCCTTCGAGTGCGCTCAGCGCGTTGGCGATGACCATGGCTTCGAACCAGTTGAGGCGTTCGACGGGGCATTCGTCATCGGGGCAGGCGCCGGTTTCGGTGAAGAAGGAGGGTTGGAGCTGCCAGTTGGTGCCGAAGGTGTCGTTGTGTGCGCTGGCGATCTCGCGCCACTGGGCGTTGGTGAGGAGGGTGCGGGCGACCCATGTGTTTCGGGTGAGTTCGACGGTGGCCTGCTCTTCGCCCTGGATGGTTCCGGTGCGTCGGTGGGGCTCGCTCTCGGGGGAGCCGATGTCGAAGATCTGTCCTGCGGAGGGCACATGCGCGAAGTGCAGACCGATGCCGTTGATGACGGGTCTGGGTGCACAGCGAGGCGTGGTGGCGTCGGTGGTGCACCAGGCGCCATCGGGGCACTGGGCGGAGTCGGAGCAGGTCTGGCTGAGGCTGCGCAGGGGGAGGCAGGACGGGGTTTCTCCGCTGAAGCTTCCGGTGGCGGTGCAGGCGCGCACGGGGGTGCCGACGAGTGCGAATCCGGGTTCGCACTCGTGGGTGATTTCGTGTCCGAGCGGGGGGTTGACGATCACGCCGCCGGTGGTGCCGTTGATGGGGAAGGGGGGGTAGGCGCAGACGGTGTTGTCGTCGGCGGGCAGGGTGCGGGCGAGTCGCAGTCCGCGGTTGATGTCTCGGTAGGAGGGGATCGTGGTCGCGTTGCGTGCGGCCACCCGCGCGAAGCGCGGGAGGTCGGTGAAGCTGCCGCCCTTGTGGGCGTATGCTCCTTCGTCGAGGTTGGCGACGGGGTCGATGCCGCCGGTGGTGTCATCGGGCACGCGGTCGGTGATCCACTCCCAGACGGTGCCGAGCATGTCGTGGAGACCGTAGTTGTTGGGGGTTCGTGTGGCGACGAGGGGGAGTTGTCCGCCGGAGTTGCATGCGGTGGTGGCGATGGAGGCGAGGGGGTCGAAGTCTCCGGGGCATCGTTGTCCGGTGCGCAGTTCGCCGTTGGGAGTGGCGCCGCTGGTGGCGCCTCGGGCGGCGAATTCCCATTCGGCCTCGGTGGGCAGGCGGTAGCCGTTGCAGGTGATGCCGGAGAAGGTGACGGAGGCGCAGGAGAAGACGTCGGGTGCGGTACAGAAGGTGGGGGCCCCGAAGTCGCAGCCTCCCCCTGGAGCCATCATGCCGGTTCCGGTGGAGCAGCCGTCGAGGGTGTAGCACTCGTCGAGCCCTTCGAGGCGGGAGAGCGCGTTGGCGAAGACGACGGCGTCGAAGTAGCTGATGCGTTCGACGGGGCAGTCGTCGTCGTCGCAGGTGCTGGCGGCGGGGGACCAGTCGGTGATGTCGGCGCGCAGGAAGCCGGAGGGGCTGGTGCCGTAGGTGGTTCCGAAGAGGCTGTTGTGCGCGAGCATGACGGTGCGCCACTGTCCCTGGGTGATGGGTGTGCGCGCGAGGGCGATGTTGCGGGTGAAGGCTGCCCAGCGCTGGTGTTCGTGGGGGGAGCGTCCGAGTTCGGGGGGGTCTGCGGGAGAGCCGACCTGGAAGGACGCTCCGGCGGTGGGGATGAATTGGAAGGGGATGGTCGTTCCGCCGATCATGGGTCGTGGTGCGCAGAAGCGGTCGTCGGTGTCGGTGGGGCACCAGGCGTCCGGCGGGCACTCCCCGTCGTCTGCGCACGCGTCTCCGAGGGCGGGCGGGAGCGTGCAGACGAGGTTGTCGCACAGGAGGTCCGTGGCGCAGTCGATACCGGTGGTGCATGTTTCGCCGAGGGGTTGGCGGCACTCGCCGGCGACGGGATCGCACAGGGTGCTGGTGCACTCGGGGTCGCTGTTGCAGGGTGCGCCGAGCGGCAGGGAGGGTCCGAGGGGCGAGCAGGTTCCGGGGAGGCCTTCGCCGGGGTCGGCGCCGTCGCACAGGAGTCCCGTCTCGCAGTCGTCGTTGTCGAGGCAGGGTTCGGACTCGGAGCTGAGGTTGCAGGAGCCGAGAGTTCCGGGGTCTCCGGGTTGTCCGCCGGCGCAGCCGCTGGAGAGGCAGTCATCGGCGGTGAAGCAGGGGTTTCCGGCGGGGAAGATGCCGCAGCCACTGTTGACGAGTCCGTCTCCGTTGTCGTCGGAGGTGGTGCTGCAGTCCTCGTGGAGGAGCTCGACGAGTCGTCCGCGCAGCCGGAAGGGCTGGGGGGTGATGGCGCCGAGGTAGAACATCCACTGGTGGGCGACGACCTCCCCGTCGCCGCTTCCGTCGTCGGCGGCGAGCGGGCCGTAGTTGAACATGCCGAACGCGGAGTCGGGCTGGAGTCGGAGGAAGACGCCGGGCTCGGCGAGGAGCGGGACCACACGGGGGGCGATCTGGACGAAGGAGCGTGCGCCGTCGAGGGTGAACTCGTCGATGAGGATCCAGAGGTCCTGGATGTCGAGGCCGGTGTCGTTGCGGACCTGGAAGACGGTGCAGAAGGTGTTTCCGGAGGGAGCGGGTTCGGGTGCGCCGGGTCCCCCGGTGGCGAGATCGGCGAAGAAGGTTTCGCGTAGTCCTGGGGGTGTTGCGGGGATGTTGCCGAATCGCCAGTCGGTGGTGTTCCATCCGTCGAGCCAGTATTGTTCGCAGTCGGCGAGGTCGGAGGAGCTTGCGTCTTCGTCCTGCTGGAAGCGGAGGGTACCGGCGCGTCGCTGGTCGAAGTCGCCTTCGTCGCGGTTCTGGCGGAGGTCGTCGCGGTATCCGGGCAGCGCGGCGCTTTTGTCGTCGGTGCCCACCATGTGAATCATGGAGGGTCCTCCGGTGGGGTCGATGGTGCCCGCGAAGGTCCCGAGGACGCGCAGTCCGGGGGTGGCGGCGGAGGGTGCGTCGAGGAGCGCGGGGTGAGATGTCGAGGGCGGTGCGGAAGGTTCCGGTCCTTCGGGGAGTGTGGTTGTGTTTGGCTCGCAGGCGGCGAGGAGGGCGAGGGTGCACACGAGGGGCACGGACCGAACGATTGCGGAATGGGACCTCCGGACGGGTTGGCATCCCCTCCGGAGGACGCCCTGCGGCGGAGGCCGGGCGGTCCGGGGGCGCGTGCTGACAACGTTCACACCGGAGAAAGCTAGCCGTTTCGCGCAGGTGTGGCAACGCAAAAGTGACTGTGTGTGGGTACTTCGGGTGCGCAGGGCTGCGGTGCTCCGGATTCGGGGCCTGCGTCATCCGAAGGGGTCGTGGTCGTCGTCCCAGGAGACGGGGGGACCGTCGCGGTCGTCGGGGGGGAGGTCCTCGATCGGGTCATCGTGCAGGAGGGCGGCGCGGTCCTCGTCGGTGAGTCGGGCGAGGGGGTCCTGGTGGTAGAGGTCGCGCATGACGTCGTAGAGGTCGGGCGCGGCCTGGTGGAGGAGGTCGGGCAGCTCGAAGAAGGATTCGGTCATGCAGGCGAAGAACTCGACCTGGTCGGTGAAGGCGTAGTCACCGAGGAGCTCGAAGAGGGCGGGGTTGTTGCGTGCGGCGCGGACGCTGTCGACGATCTGCCGGCGCCAGGTGCGTGCGGACTCGGGGTTGAGGTGCATGGGGACACCGTCGAGTCCGCCGCCTTCGAAGTCGAGGACGTGGGCGAATTCGTGGAGGCCGACGTTGACGCCGTCCTCGCCGAGGGCGAAGCCGTCGACGAGCTCGTCGGCGGCGAAGATGAGGGGGCCCTGGTCGTGCATGAGCCCGAGGAGCTCGCCGTCCTCGTCGACGGTGTAGTCGAGGTCGAAGCGTTCGGGATAGATGAGGATTTCTCGGAGGTTTTCCCAGAACGGGGCGCGCAGTCCGAAGGTGAGGATGACGGCGGAGGCGGCGACGGCGGCGCGGATGTCGTCGTCGAGTTCGACGCCGACTCCGGTGATGCGCTGTTCGCGGAGGAAGACGGCGCAGCGGCGGTGGAACTCGGCCTGTTCGTCGGGGTCGAGGCGGTGGTGGAAGGCGACGTGGTCCTCGAGGAAGGCGCGGACGCCCGGGGCGAGGGTGGCGGAGGCGTGGACGTTGCGGCGTCGTCGCTCCCTGCGTTCGATGGGGAGGACGATGGCGAGGGTGAGGGCTGGGGGGAGGGCGGCCCAGGCGGGGTGGACGCCGGGGTTGATCCACAGGAGCGCGCTGACGGGCAGGGCGACGAGGGCAGCGAGGAGCAGTCGCAGCATGAGGCGTCAGGCCGGTTCGCGTGGGTCTTCGTCGAGGAGGGCCTCGGCGGCTCCGGCCTGTCGGAAGGTCTCCCGCGCGCGGGCGGAGAGGGCCAGGCCTGCGTCTCCGCCGAGCCGTCGTCCGAGCTGGTGTCGTGCGATGGCGACGTCGAGTGGCTGTTCGTGTCGCAGGGCGCTCTCTTCGGCGGCGCGGAGGTGTTCGAGGGCGCGTTCGGGTCGACCGGCGGCGTCGTGGAGGTAGGCGAGTGCGCGGTGGGCGGGTCCGTGGTGTCCGGGGGGCGAGTGTCGGGCGATGCGGGCGAGTCTGCGGGCGCGTCTGGGCTCGGCGATGCGGAGTCCGAGCCGGACGGCCGCGGCCTCGGCGAGCGCTGCGGGTCCGGCGATGAAGTGGAATCCGGCGCGTCGTTCGAGGCCGCGTCTGCGTGCGACGTCGAGGGTTTCGTGGAGTCGGGGGAGGTCGGTGCCGAGGGCGTCGTGGTCGAGGGTGGTGCGGGCGAGGTGTGCGCAGCAGGCGCCGTAGACGTCCTGGGTGTGCTGGAGGTCGTCCGGGGGGCGATGGAGCCAGTGGTCGAGGAGCTGTCGGGCGGCGTCGGGCGATCCGCGCCACCGGGCGAGTGCGGCGTCGAGGAGGTCGGCGTGTCCGAGGATGGCGCGTGAGTCGACGCGGGTGAAGACGTGGCGGAGCCGCTGGTTGTGATCCTGGAGCAGCGCGGGGTTCTGGTTGCACTGGAGTGCCTGGCCGCGCTGGATCCACACGAGGGCGCGGTCGAAGGTGGGTCCGTGTCCGATGGTCTGGAGGGCCTGGTCGACGGCGCTGAAGTGGGCGATGGCCTCGGACCAGTGGCCGCTGCGCAGGGCGAGGTGTCCTTCGAGGAAGCGGTCGAGCAGGAGGGTGTCGGTGCGGGCCTGTTCGTCGGCGAGCTCGGTGATTCGCCGGGCGGCCTGACGATAGAGCCTTGCTCGCCGGAGGCCCTTGGGGGTTCGGTCGGTGTGGGAGGCGATGAAGGCGAGGAGGGCGAGTCCGTAGGAGAAGGGTCCTGCGCTGCGGGAGCGGGCCTGCCGGCGCATGAGGCGGATGAGGAGGACCATGCCCTGTTCGGGGTCATGGAAGAGCACGAGCCCGGCGAGACGGATGTCGAGGGTCCCTTCCCGTTCGGTCTCCTCGCTGTGTGCGGGCCCGAGTCGCAGACCTCCCGTGACGTCCCGCCACCAGCGCGACGCGGGCGCGCCGGTGAGAAAGAGGGTCTTCGCCCACATGCTTCGCAGCCGCTGCAGGATCGGAGGGCTGTCGTCGCGTCCGAGCCGGAGGCCGGGGAGGTCCCGGGCGACGTCCTCGGCGCGTCCGGCGGCGAGCTGGGCGATCGCCCGGCCCCGTCGTGCGGTGCGGGCGATGTCCCGGGGAAGCCCGGAGAAGGTGGCGGCGCGACTCCACAGCTCGGCGGCTTCGTCGTAGAGGCCGTTGGCGTCGTGGCAGCGGGCGCGTTCGATGATGAGGTGAGCGCGCTCCTCGTCGGAGAGCTCTGGGTTGTCGGCGGCGAGGGCGAACATTTCGGCGGCGAAGTCCCAGGCGAGCCGCTGGCGGGCGTCCTCGGCGGCGGCGCGTGCCGCGCGTTGGGCGTCGAGGGTCCTTCCCTCGTCGAGGTAGAGCCGGATGAGCCGCGGGAGGTTGCGGGCGTGGGCGTGTTCGAGGTGTTCGATGAGGGCGCGTCGGGCGCGCTGGAGCCGTGCGGGCGCGAGGGCATCGAGGAGGGGCGGGCGCAGGTGGGGGCTGGCGACTCCGAGGCGGGGTCCGGGTCGGGACCCGGCGTCGACATCGGCGAGTGCGGCGTCGCGCAGCAGCTCGATGGCCTCGCGGACGACGGTGGGGTCGAGCCCGGTGCAGGCGTGTACGGTGTCGGTGGTGAGGGGGTGGTCGGCGACGGTGACGAGGGAGAGGACGTCGAGCGCCTGGTCGGTGATCCGTGGGAGTGCGTGGTCCACCCAGGCGCGCCAGAGGTCGGTGGGGAGGTTGTCGGCCGGGAGGTGGGGGAGCAGCCGGCCGGCGAGGATGGCGAGCCGTGGATGCCCCTGGCAGGCGCGGGCGAGGGCGCGGACGCGGGGCGCGTTGTGGGCCTCGGGCTGGCGGATGGCGCGGGCGATGCGGTGGGCGATGGCGTCGACGGACGGCGGCGCGAGGGGGACGGGCCGGGCCAGTCCGCTCTGCGACCGCACGAGGAGGCGGAGGAGGGGGACGGCCTGGTCGTGGTCGTTCGGGGCGCCGCCGCTGAAGATCCCCGGGACCGTGGAGGCGACGATGCGGAGGCCTTGGGGCGGGTTCCGGAGGACGGCCTCCAGCAGGAGTTCGCAGTCGCCGTCGACGAGGTGGACGTCGTGCAGGATGATGAGGGCGCCGGCGTGCCGCTCGGCGAGGTGACCGAGGCAGGTCAGCAGCGCGGCGACGATGGCGGGCCGGTCCGGTGGGGGATCGAGGCGGCGGAAGGTGTCGTCGCGGAGGACCGGGAAGAGGTGGGCGAGCACGTGCCGCGCCGCGAGGACCTCGGGGGGCAGGGGGTCGGTGAGGTCGTCGGGGTCGGTGCGCAGGGTGAGAGAGAGGCTGTCGACGACGCCGTCGAGGGCGGAGTAGGGGACGCGGTCGTCGGGGGTGGCGCGTCCGGAGAGGATGCACCAGCCCTGCTGCTCGGCGAGGGTGGCGAGTCGCCTCAGGGCGAGTCTTTTTCCGCTGTCGCGGGGGCCGGTGAGGAGCGTGAGCCTGGGCTGATCGTCTCCGGCGCGGACGTGGCGCAGGAGCTGATGCGCGGTCTGCTGGCCGTCGTCGAGCAGCCGGGTGGCGTCACGACGCTCCGTCTGGATGGGGCGCATGCCGAGTTCCCGTCGGAAGACGGCGGCGATCTCGGCGCCGCCGGGTCGCTCGGCGGGAACGGGGTGCAGGAGCTGGTCGACCAGGATTCCGACGTTCACCGGAGTCCAGGGGGCGATGTCCTCGAGGAGCGGTGGGCGACTGCGCAGGGTCTGGCGGAGCACTTCGGCTCGGGAGCCTTCGAAGGGGGCGCGCCCGGAGAACATCCGGAAGAGGATGGCGCCGAGGGCGTAGCGGTCGGAGGCGGGTCCGGGAGGGGAGCCGCCGAACTCCTCGGGGGCGATGTAGCCGATGGTGCCGCAGAGCGTTCCCTGCAGCGGCCGTCCGCTCTCGGCGACGACGCCGAAGTCGAGCAGCTTGAGGGTCCCGGTGCCATCCACGAGGACATTCCGCGGCTTGAGATCGCGGTGGATCTGACCGTGGGCATGGAGGGCGAGGAGGGCCTCGAGGAGCTGGGGCAGGACGTGGGCGAGCCGCGCAAGGTTGAGGGGAGGGCGCTCGATGGACTCGGTGCCGCTGCTGCGGCGCTCCCTGCGGTGGTCGACCGACAGCGGCCGGGAGCGGAGCGTTCCGGTGCTGGCGCTGCCGCTGCTGCCGGGGTGGCGGGCCTCGCCCGGGGCGATGGGCTGGGTGAGCGCGAGGCCGGCCTCGCTGTCGATGGGCCGTCGCTGCACCGGACGCCGGTCGGTGACCACGATGGGTCCGGTCTGGGCCCGGAGGGCGCGGATCTCCGCGAGCTGGATGGGCTCGGTGCCGTGAAAGACCCGCGAGGTGCTCCGGTCGGGATCGGTGAGCTCGGGGGGAGGCGGCGCGAAGGTGATCTCGCCCGGGCCATGGACGTAGGTCAGGAGGTCGACGCCATGGATCGGCTCCATGACGAGGTAGGGCCCCTCGTCGTCGGTGCCGAGCTCGAACATCCGGGCCAGGCCGGGGTGGCGGATGTCCTGCAGGGCGCGAAAGCCATTCTTGAATCGCCGGAGCTGGTCGGGCCGCAGGTCATTCATCCGCTTGAGCGCAACCTCCTGCTGGCGTTCGCGGTCCCACGCCAGCCACACGATCCCCATGCCGCCACGCCCCAGCATGCCACGGCGCTCGAACCGGCCCCGGGAGGCGGTCGAGGGCAGGGGTTCATCGGGCTGGCTGGGGTCGGGACGCACGGCGCGGCCGGGGCGATTCGGAGGAGCTACACGAAGAAGTCGGGGAACAGCTCGGCCTCGGGATCGACGGCGTACGGTGTCAGATCGGTGATGCCCTCCGACGCCATCACCTCGTCGTCGATGAAGAAGTTCCCCGTGCACTCCCGCGAGGGTCGTGTGAGGATGTACCAGGCCGCCTCGCCCATGATGTCCGGGGTGCGGGATGCGCGGCACATCTCCTCGCCGCCGAGAAGGTTGCGCACGGCGGCGGTGGCGATCGTGGTGCGTGGCCACAGGGCGTTGACGCCGACCCCCTGCTCGCGGAACTCACCGGCCATGCCGAGCACGCACATGCTCATCCCGAACTTGGCCATGGTATAGGCCACATGGGGGGCGAACCAGCGCTCCTCCATGTTCAGCGGCGGCGAGAGGTTCAGGATGTGCGGGTTCTCCGCCTTCAGCAGATGGGGCAGGCAGCGCTGGGAGACCAGAAAGGTGCCCCGGGTGTTGATCTGGTGCATCAGGTCGTAGCGCTTCATTTCCGTCTGCAGCGTGGGCGTCAGGGAGATGGCCGACGCGTTGTTGATGCAGATGTCGATGCCTCCGAACGTCTCGACCGCCTGCGCCACCGCAGCGTCGACGTCCTCCTCCGAGCGGATGTCCACCTTCACCGGCAGCGCTCTTCCCCCGGCCGCCTCGATCTCCTCGGCGGCGGTGAAGATCGTCCCCTCGAGCTTCGGGTGCGGCTCCGTGGTCTTGGCGGCCACCACGACGTTGGCTCCGTCGCGGGCGGCCCGCAGGGCGATGGCCTTGCCGATTCCCCGGCTCGCGCCGGTGATGAACAGTGTCTTTCCCTCGAGGCTTCGCATGGGCAACAGTCTCCGGTGTCGTGTCGTGTCGTGTCGTGTCGGTGAACGGCGTCGTGTCGGTGAACGGCGTCGTGTCGGTGATCGGCGTCGTGTCGGTGATCGGCGTCGTGTCGGTGATCGGTGTCGTGTCGGCAGGGTCGAGCCCCCCGCGGCGTCGGCGTGTTCCTTGCGTCCCCCCGGGCAATGTCACCCACCTGTAGCGCCTTGTCGAGGGGGCAGGGCAAGGTTCGTCGAAGTTCACCCGAAGCTGTGCGTCCGGCGTTCATTCACGGTCGATGGTTTGACCCGGTCGCGCATCGTTCCTACGTCGTCCCTTCGGGCCATCCCGCTTCGGCCGGTGACACGGCCGAGTCCCACCACCCATTTGTTCCGGAACGACATGATGCGACAATTCACCCGCTGGACGACCCTGCCGTTCGCCGTGTTGCTGGCCCTCGGCCTCACGGCGTGCGACGAGCTGACCACCGCCGAAGACACGGTGCCCGGCCAGACCGGGGTGCCCACGGATCCGGGCCAGACCGGGGGATTGCCCACCGGCGTGGAGCCCCCCTCCTCCGGGATCGATACCGACGAGCTCACGGGCATCGACGACGGGACGGTCCAGGCGAACATTCTCGGGCTCGAGGGTCCGTTCCTGGTCGGATCCCCGATCACCCTCGACGGGTCTGCGTCCACCAACACCACCGAGGACGAGCTGATGTTCTCGTGGACGGTGCGCGAGCGGCCCTCGGGCAGCGTGGCGGCGATCGCGGATCCGGAGGCGGAGATCACGACGTTCACCCCTGATCGGCCCGGCGAGTACCGCATCCGGCTCGTGGTCCGTGCGGGCGCGTTCGAGAGCGTCGACAGCGCCGGGTTCCAGACGGCCGGATGCCCCGAGGCGGTGGAGATCTCCGGCACGATCTCGAGCGACGAGACCTGGGCATCGCAGGCGGGCGAGTGTCCGGCCTACGTGGTCACGGGTACGGTGAACGTCCGGGCCGAGCTGCGCATCGAGGCGGGCACCACGGTGCTCTTCCGGGACGCCGCGGCGATCACGGTCACGAACGACGGTGCGCTGCGGGCCGAAGGAACCGAGCAGGCGCCGATCGTCCTGCGCGGCACCGAGGATGAGCGCGGCTGGTGGCAGGGGGTGCACATCCTCACGGATCGGCCCACCAACCGCCTGTTCCATGTGACCATCCGAAATGCGGGAAGCACCGCCTTCCACGGGTCCGTCGACCCTGCCGGCCTGACCCTCGGACGCTCCTCCTTCGGCGGTGGCGTGCGCGTTCAGGACAGCACCTTCGAGAACAACGCCGGCAGCGGCATCCACATCCACTCCGGTGCGACGCTCAATGCCTTCGAGCGCAACACCCTGACCGGAAATGCCATCCCGATGACCATCGCCGCGCGCCACCTCGTCCTGCTCGACGACGAGAGCACCTTCGCCGGCAACGATCAGGACAACGTCATTCTCACCGGCGGCTCCCTGTCCGAAGGCGGAACGATCCCTGCTCTCGATGTTCCGTATCGTTCGTCGAGCTTCACGCTGGGCGGTTCGGACACCATCACCATCGCTGCCGGTGCGCGGTTCCTGATGCGCGATGCCGCCAGCGTCGAGATCCATGGGCAACCGACCATCATCGACGGCACGGCCGGGGCTCCCGTGCACTTCTCCGCGACCGAACCCGAGGCGGGCTGGTGGCAGGGCATCTTCCTGCGGGACGGCACCAGCCCCGAGAACCGCTTCACCCACCTCGTCGTCGAGTACGCGGGCGAGAGCGCCCTGCATGGATCCGTCGAACCCGCCGGAATCGCCATCTCCCGAAGCTCGTTCAACGCCTCGGTCGCCCTCGAGCACGTCACCGTCCGCAACAGCGCCGGTTACGGGCTCTTCGCCCACAGCAATGGCGCCATCACCGGCTGGGAGAGCCTCATCTTCGAGGACAACGGCGGCCCCGCCGCCTCGGTTGTCCTCGCCGCTCTCGTTCGCATCGACGAGGCGAGCACGTTTACCGGCAATGGTGTGGATGCCATCGAGGTTCGGGGCGGTTCCACGGGCACCGACGGCACCTGGCGCAATCCTGGCGTCCCCTATCGCGTGACGGGCAGCCCGACCATCGAGCACGACATCGCCATCGAGGCGGGCACCGCCTTCGTCTTCGACGCCGAGCGCGGGCTCTCCGTGGACGGAGGGCGCGTCGAGATGACGGGCACGGCAGACGACCGGATCACCTTCGTCGGGGCTACCGCCGAACCGGGATGGTGGAACGGGATCTTCCTGCGCAACACCGACGGCGCCACGTCGATCATCGACCACATCCTCGTCGAGGATGCGGGGCGCAGCAGCTTCAGCGGGGTCAACATTCCTGCCGGTCTCGCCATCGGGCGCACCTCGGGTTTCACGGCGGACGTCACCGTCACCAACGCCACCTTCCGGAACATCGGCCGAGCCACCGAGAACGAGGCCGCCGGCATCGTCGTCAACTCGAACAGCACGGTGAACGCTGACATCTGCACGGCGAACACCTTCGAGGGCATCAACGGTCCCGAGGACTGCGTCGCGCCCTGACCGCATCGGTGGCGGCGCTGCCGCCGCCGTGCCGTGCGGCCGTCGAGAGCGATCCCCTTGTTGGGCGCTCCGTCTTCTCGCGCCCTTCGCGGTTCGCTCCACCCGACCTGTCCCGGGTGTCGCGCATGGAGCCGTCCGGTGGTGGTCTCCCCGGGCGGGCGTGACGCGGTTTCCGCTGCCGCTCAGTCCACGAACGCCTCGAAGGTACCCCGCGTGCTGCATCCCAGCGGTCCGGTTCCCGTGAAGCTGCCGCGCACGATGCCTTCCTCGCCCGCGACGCCGACGAAGCTCATCTGCAGCCGCCGCCGGGATTCCGGCTGGTTGTCGATCAGGACGGTCTCGGCATACTCGAGGCGCACGCACGGGCCCTCCACGTCCCCGTCGAAGCGGAACCCCGGGGGAACGTCGCCCTCGACCGGGGTGCCGGTGAACGGCACCGGGCCGTCCTCGGCCTGGCCGAGGGTGACGGCCACGGCGACGGGGGTGGTGATGTCGAACGCCCCGTTGAAGGCGTCGTCGATGCAGTCGCGTCTGTCGCCCTCGCCGCGGAGGGTCCAATTGCCCTGCACCGGGGCCGGGGGTCCTTCGCAGGCGCCGGAGGGGAACGGGCCCTCGTCGTCGAGGTCGTCGCAGGCGGCGAGGAGGGTGGTGCCGGAGGCGAGGAGGGCGATGAGGAGGGAGCGTGCGCGGTGCATGGCGGGTCGGGTCCTTCAGAAGTGGGCGGCGACGCCGAGGGAGAGGGTGTGCTGTGCGCTGCGGTTGCGCGCTTCGATGAAGGCGACGCTCCATTCGGCGTGCCCGCTCATGCGGAAGGCGTAGGTGCGCAGGAGGAGGAGTCCGGCGCGGGTGTGGAGTCCGATGCCGAAGCCGTGGTCGGTGACGCGTTCCTGCTGCTCGGTGACGAGGATGGTGCCGAGGGTGCGGGAGTCGAGCCAGGGGGTGCGGAGCCATCGCAGTCCGGCGCCGCCGCCGAGGAAGGGGGTGACGTTGCCGGTGCCGGGGATCCAGAGGGCGCCGAGGTCGAGGACGCCTTCGAGGAAGCCGCCGGTGCGTTCGTCGTCGAGGGAGGGTCTCCAGCGTGCGCCGATGCGGGGTTCGAGGGCGAAGTGTCGTCCTTCGAATGCGTAGCCGATGTCGATGCCGAGTCCGGGACCTGCGTCGGCCATGGAGCTGCCGAGGGGGTGGACGCTGTGGAGTCGCAGGCTGGTTCCGCGCCAGGCTTCGCGTCGTGTGTCGGGTCGGGCTTCCTCGGTGGTGACGGAGCCGAGCCGAGCGGTGGTGCCGACGGGTCGTCCGGTGACGAGGGCTTCGACGATGCGGGAGGAGGCGAGGTCGAGCTCCTCGGGTCGGTCGACGCTGAAGCGCTGCTGGTCGATGGAGCGGCCGTCGGGGGCGGTGACGGTCACATTGAGGAGGATGCGTTCGCCGAGGGAGGTGAGGGTTCCGTGGACGGCGCGCTGTGCGCCGAGCTGTTCGAGGGCGAGTCGAGCGCAGGCGGTGTCGTCGCAGGAGTCGACGGGAGCGCGTCGTGCCTGTCGGCCGCGTGCGCGGAGGTCCTGGACGAGGAGGTCGGTGGTGACGTCGGCGAGGTGTGCGTCGACGCCTCGGGCCTGGAGGGGGAGGACGAGCCAGAGTTCCTCGGCGTGCGCGGTGGTGGCGGTGGTGACGAGGAGGAGTGTGGAGAGGAGGAGGATTCGGGTGGTCATGCGTCGAGGTCGATCCAGGGGGCGACGATGTCTCGCCAGGGTCCGGTGGCGCGGAGTCGGCGGAGGGTGCCGTAGTGTCCGCCGATGGTGCGGTCGAGGAAGGCGAGCTCGACGGGTGGCTGGAAGCTCTGGATGTTTCGGAAGAAGTCGGGGAGTAGCTTTCGTGCCTTTTCCTGGAGTCTGGCTTCGCCGAAGTTGTAGTCGGTGCCGAGGAAGGGTTCGAGCATGATGTCTCGCCAGGGTCGGTAGAAGTCGGCGTCGACGGGGGGGGAGTCGGGGAGTCGGGCTCCGAGGCGGAAGAGGGCTTCGTCGAGGGCTTCGTAGTCCTCGTGGAGTCCTGCGCGGATGCCGTGTTCCCAGGCGTCCATGGTGTCGGGGTCGAGGGCCTTCACGCAGCCGTAGTCGTAGAGGACGATGGTGCCGTCGTCGCGGAAGGCGAAGTTTCCGGGGTTGGGGTCGGCGTGGATGAGTCTGGCGTCGAAGATCTGTCGGGCGAGGAGGCGGACGAGGTTGGCGCCGATGGTGTTTCGGAGGTCCTGTGGCCAGGTGTCCTCGACCTCGCGCAGGGGGGTGCCGTCTTCGAAGGAGAGGGTGAGGACGCGTTTTGCGGAGCGTTCGCCGATGACTTCGGGGAGGTGGACGAAGGGGTCGTCGCGGTGGACTTCGCGGAGGAGTCGGAGGTTGTGGGCTTCGTTGGTGTAGTCGAGTTCTTCGTGGAGCTTGGAGCGGAGTTCCTCGAAGAGCCGGTCGAAGGCGTCGCGGTGGTGGCGTCCGACCATTCCGGAGGCGCGCAGTGCGAAGCGGAGGTGGTTGAGGTCGGTGTCGACGGAGTCGTCGACGCCGGGGTACTGGACCTTGACGATGACCTCGACGCCGTCGTCGGTGGTGGCGCGGTGGACCTGTCCGATGGAGGCGGCGGCGAAGGGTTCGGGGTTGAAGGAGGCGAAGAGTCGTTCGGGGATGACGCCGAATTCGCGTTCGATCTGTTCCTCGATGACCTCGATGGGCATGGGGGGCGCTTCGCGCTGGAGGACGCGGAGGGCGTCGGAGAGTTCGCGGGGGAGGAGGTCGGCGCCGACGGAGGCCATCTGACCGACCTTCATGGCGGCGCCCTTGAGCTGTCCGAGGGTTTCGGCGATGCGTTCGCCGGAGCGTCGGAAGCTCTCGCGCTGGTCGGCTTCGGCGTCTTCCTGGGAGCGGAAGGTGTTTCGCAGGCGTGTGCGGGCGAAGTCGCCGGCGACGGAGGCGGACATGGAGGCGAGCTTCCAGAGTCGCTTGCCGCGGGTGGGGGGGCGGTCGGACATCGGGTGTTTGGGGAGCGGGGAGCGGGGGGGATTCCCCACGGGAGAGATCCATGGGGTTAGCGACGGGGTGCGTCGGCGGCAAGGCGCAGGCGGCTTGCAACCGGCTGCGGTCGGGGCTAGCCTGAGGCCATGGCCACCGGTCGCGCGCGTCGGGCCACCCGGTGCGGGTGGCGGGGGCGTGTGTCCCGGGCGCAGGTCCCGGGGGAGTTGGCGAGCACGAGGCAGGCGGATGGACGCGGATACGGACGGGCAGGCGCCGAGGTCGCTGTTCCAGGAGGACGGCGCGGTGAACCGTTCCCTTTTCGATCCGGAGGCTCTGGAGGCGCTGGAGGCGTGCGTGGGCTGGCTGCGCACGGTGGAGCGCTCGATGATGCTGCCGATCGATCTGATCATCGTGTTGCTGCGGCGCGGGGATCCGTCTCTGCGCCGTTCGATCGCGCGTGTGGCGCGGGGCCGGGACGACGCGACGGGGCTGGTGGAGCAGCTTGAGGCGCTGGCGCGTCGAGTGGATCGGCGTGGGGAGGGGGAGGCGGGTCTTCATCTGGACCAGTTCTCGCTCGGTCTGATCGGGATTCTGGACGACGCGATGGCGTGGGCGCGTGAGGCGGGGCGCACGCGGCTGTCGGAGGCGGATCTGGTGCGCGTGGTGCGTTGGCGTGCGGAGCTTCAGGACTCGGCGTCGGTGCGCTGGGCGCTGAAGCAGCTCGCGCAGCCGGGGGACGAGCGGCTGTTCGAGCTGGACGGTTCGTTGCGCAGCGGTGCGTTCTCGACGGCGATGTGGGAGATTCTGCAGGACGGGATGCGTTTGGCGTCGCAGTCCGGGATGCCGTTCCTGGGGACGCCGCACGTGATGGCGTCGCTGTCGCGGATGGAGGGGGGTGCGCTGTACCGGGCGGCGTTGCGGGCGTCGGTGACGCCGACGCGGCTGCACGACGAGTTCATGCGCATCGTGGGCCGGCGCGAGCCGGCGCAGCCCGCGTTCACGCTGGGCCGTCGCACGCTGACCCCGCGGCTGGTGCGGATGATCGTGGGTGCGTCGGAGAAGCTCGAGCGGGGTGGGGACACCATCGGCGAGGCGGAGCTGCTGGAGGCGTTTCTGGACGACGGCGGATCGAGCCTCGACCTGGCGCAGACCCTGGGGATCGTCGTCCCGCTTCGTTCGGAGCTCGGGGAGCCGCGGATCCACGCGGTGGAGCGCGACGAGCCTGGCGCGGGGATGGGGTCGGGGTTCACGGACGAGGCTCCGCTGCAGGGCAGCCCGGTGCTCGATCAGCTCGGCCGCGACCTGACCGCCGAGGTGCGGGCGGGTAGCCTGCCCGACATCCGTGGACGGGAGGAGGAACTGCAGCGGGTCATCAACGTGCTCCTGCGCCCCGAGCAGCGCAATCCGCTCCTCACCGGGGAGGCCGGTGTGGGCAAGACCGCGCTCGCGGTCGCCCTCGCCCGCCGCATCGTTGCCGGTACGGTGCCCGAGCGGCTGCGCAACATGCGCGTGATCGAGATCAACGGTGCCGGGCTTGTCGGGGGCACCTCCTACCGCGGTGAGCTCGAGGCCCGCATTCGCGCCATCCTCGACGAGGCGGAGAAGGACGTCATCCTGTTCATGGACGAGGCCCACGCCGTGTTCGCACCCCGTCTGGGGGCCGGCCAGCCCGCGGAGGTGCCGAACCACTTCAAGAGCGCCCTCGCCTCCGGGCGCATCGCTGTCGTCGCCGCCACCACCGAGGCCGAGTACCACCGGTGGATCGAGCAGGATCCTGCGCTGCAGCGGCGGTTCGAGCGCATCGTCATCCCCGAGATGTCGCGGGACCTCACCGCCGAGATCCTCGGTGGACTCGGGCCGACCTATGGTGAGGCCTACGGCGTCACCGTCGCCCCCGACGCCGTCGACGCCGCCATCGACCTCTCCGTCCGCTTCATGCCCGAGGCCGCCCTGCCCGACAAGGCCAAGAAGGTCCTCATGGACGCGGTCATCTCGGTGGCCTCCGCACACGCCGCCGCCCACCCCTCCGCGCCCGAGGACTCCCCCCCCTCCGCAGGGGACACCTCCTCCGCAGGGAACACCCCCGCCCGCCGCCCCACCGCCGACCGCGAGGACGTGGCCCGCGAGGTCGCCCGCAAGACCGGCATTCCCCTCGACCGGGTCCTCCGCTCCTCCAGCCCCGGCTGGTGGGCCGACCTGCGCCGCCGCCTGCGCGACCACGCCCTCGGGCGCGACGCGGTCGTCGCGGAGGTCACCACCGCCCTCGTGCAGGGCCGGCTGCGCAGCGCCGACGGCGCCGGCGTGCCCTGCACCATGGCCTTCATCGGGCCCGCCGGCTCCGGAAAGACCCGCCTCGCCCGCGGCCTTGCTCGCGAGCTCCACGGCGACGAACGCGCCGTCATCTCCCTCGACATGAGCGACTACCAGGAGGCCCACAGCCTCAGCCGGCTCATCGGTGCCGCCCCCGGATACGTTGGCTACCAGGACGAGGACGCCCTCGTCACCCCGCTGCGCCGCCGCCCCGCCGCGGTCGTGCTCCTCCAGAGCTTCCAGCTCGCCCACCCCCGCGTGCAGGATCGCATCCTGCGCCTCCTCGGCGACGGCGAGCTCGCCGACACCCGGGGGCTGCGCGCGGACGCCCGGCACGCGACCTTCATCCTGACCCTCGACGTCGAGAGCACCCGCACCCAGTCCATCGGCTTCGGCACCAGCGAGCCGCCCCCCCTGCGCAGTCGCCTGCCCCGCGCGGATCAGCTCCTCGCCGAGCGCCTCGAGCGCGCTGGCGTCACCCTCGTCGACTTCACCTCCGCCGAGGCCCGCTCGGGGTACGCCGAGGCCTGGATCGACGAACAGCTCGAGAACCTGCGCCAGAGCCTTCGCGCCGAGTTCGATGTGCCCCTGGACGTCGACGAGGAGATCCTCGAGACCCTCCGCGTCCGCGCTGCCGAAGACGGCGCCACCGAACACCTCGAGACCCTCTTCCGCGAGCTGGTCATCGAGCCCGTCACCCGGCGGCTCCTCCACGGCGACGAAGATGCCTCGGACGCCGCCTCGGACGCCGCCTCGGACGCCGCCTCGGACGCCGCCCCCGACAGCACCGCCACCCCCGCCGTCCGGGGCCGGCCGCCGAGCGCCACCGGCGATCCTCCGGTCGTTCCCGCCCTCCCCAGCGGCCGCGCCCGCGTCACGCGCAAGCTCTGAGCACCCATGCGCAGCGCCGCCGAGCACACCCGCACCACCATCCTCGTCGACGTCACCCACGGCCTCGACGCCGGACACGAGGCCCTCGAGGGAGCCGCCCTCGCCAGCCTCAATCTCGACACGCCCCTGTGCGTCGTCGGCGACGAGCCCCGGATCACCCGGGCGCTTCAGGAGATCCCCCACGACGCGGAGCTGCTCCGCGTCATTCACGCCGAGGACGCCGAGCACGGCGGGGGCCTGCGCACCACCCTCGAGCACGCCGCGGCCCTGCCTTGCTCCACCGTCGTCACCGCGGCGGCGCGCTACCGCGTGCTGCAGGACGCCCGTGACATCCTGCCCCTCCTCCCCGGGGTCACCCGCCCCGCCCTCGCCGCCGTCTACCCCACCGTGCGGCTGCGCGGTGAACGCGACGACCCGTTCGCCCTCCTCCTCGACGTCGGCGCCCAGCTCGACAGCACCGCCCCCGTGCTCCTCGAGCACGCCATTCTCGGCGCCGTGTACGCCCGGCTGATCTCCGAGAACGAGACCCCCCGCGTCGCCCTCCTCGCCAACACCTCACAGGAGGACGCCATCCCCCCTCGCCTCGCCGAGGCGGCCGCGCTGCTCGCCGAGGCCGCCGGAGAGCGGTTCACCTTCGCCGGTCTCACCGACGGCAGCCGCATTCTGCTCGGCGACGCCGACGTGGTCGTCTCCGACGGCTACAGCGGCGAGCTGCTCATCCGCACGATCGAGGGCTTCGCCGCCACCGCCGAGCAGCTCCTGGCGCGGGCCGGCAAGCGCTTTCGCTGGCGCATGGGCGTCTCCATGCTCGGGGGCGGCATCGAGGCCCTGCGCGAGCTCACCGACTGGCAGAACTACGGCGGCGCGCCCCTCCTCGGTCTCGCCCGCCCCGTCATCACCCTGCAGTCCGGCGCGCGTCGCCGCGCGTTCGTGAACGCCGCCCGCCTGGCCGCCAAGATCGACCGCCTCGACGTGCAGCGCGCCCTCGACGACGCCACCCGGGACACCCCACGATGACCTCGCCGATCGAGCCCGCGGAGGCGCCGCCCGCCTCCGAGTCCGCCTCCGAATCCGCCCCCGGGTCCCTCGCGGCGCCGCGGAGCCTGAGTGGCCACCTGCACCACTACCGCTGGGATCTCGACAAGACCTACCTGCGCACGGAGTTCGACACGTTCCGTGATCTGGTGCGCACCTTCCGCCAGCGCGCCGACGAGAAGCAGGTCGTTCCCGGTGCGCGCACCCTGCTGCGCGAGCTGCTCCACCCCGACACGGTGCTCGCGCCCCGTCGCGTGACCTTCATCAGCGGCTCGCCGCGGCAGATGCGCAAGGTGCTCACCGAGCGGTTGCGCCTGGACGGCATCGAGCCCGTGGAGTTCATCCTCAAGCCCAACCTCGAGAATCTGCTCAAGCTCCGGATTCGGGCCGTGCGCGGGCAGGTCGGCTACAAGCTCGAGGCGCTCCTGCGCTCGCGCATCCACGCCGACCGCGTGGAGGAGGTGCTCTTCGGCGACGACGCCGAGCACGACGCCTACATCTACTCGCTGTACGGGGATCTGATCGCCGGCCGCATCGGCGCGGACCGGCTGCTCGACATCCTCGTCGCGTGCCGGGTCTACACGCGGGACATCGACCGCATTCTCACCCTGCAGGACACCCTGCGTCCCGCCCAGGGCAGCGTGCGCCGCATCATCATCCACCTGGACCGGCGCTCGCCGGTTCGCCGTTTTCTGGATTACGGGGCCCGCGTGGTGCCGGTCTTCAACTACTTCCAGGCGTCCCTGGTGCTCTTCGGCGACGGGCAGCTCCCGGGGCGGTCGCTGCTGCACGTGCTGGAGGCGCTCAAGGACGAGGGGTACACCCCGACGCGCATCGCCAACAGCGTGCAGGACCTGATGCGCCGCGGATTCCTGAGCCCGGTGCTCTTCGCCCGGGTGGAGGCCGAGCTGGACGCGGCGGGGCAGACCCTGGGGCGCCCGCCGTCGGCATTCCTCGAAGCGAGCCGCGAGGCCCTCGAGCTGGTGCACGTGCGCGAGCGGCCGACGCCCCCGTGGATCGAGGACGTGGACTATCTGGCGCTGGTGGGGAGCGGCCGGTTCAAGCCGCCGCGCCTGCGGGAGAAGGTGCTGCAGTTCCTCGAGTAGGGTTCGCCTGGTTCACTCGCCGATGCGGGCGAACGCGAACTGCCCGGTGGTTCGGGTCTTGCGCGGGCTGTCGTCCGGGGTCGGGGCGTCGCCCTCGTCGAGTTCGATGTTCGGGGTCGGCAGGTCCAGCTCTCCGGCAGCGGTGACGGCCTCGTAGCGGATCGGGTCGGCGGCCTCGGCGGGCAGGCGGTCGCAGAGCAGACGGATGGCCCGCTCGATGCAGACGCGGCCCATGCTGGTGACGCGCAGGCCCTCGGCGTGTCGTTCCAGGTGGTCGCGCAGGTCGGGGTCCGCGGCGAGGAGGGTGGGGGCATCGGGCACCCACGGCTCGGCCATGGCGAGGACGCGGTTCATGACCGTGGTCCACGCGCGGAGCTCGTCATCGGTGGCCTGGCGGTCGTCGAGGATGTCGAGGCCGACCGGCAGCGCCTCGATGCGGCGCATGAACTCCTGCACCCACTCCCCGCGGAGGACGCGCCCGTGCTGCGGGGCGATCATTTCGAGGTCCGGGCACTTCTCGCGGATCATGCGAACGGCGTAGCGCAGGGCCTGGTTGGAGGGCATGTAGATCTGGTGGAAGGCGCGCATGCCTGCCCAATCGCTCTCGTCGGCGAACAGTCCTTCGGCCTCCTTGTCCGTGAGGGCGCCGAAGAGGTCCCCGGAGAAGAGGACCTTCGTCTGGGGGTCGTAGAGCATCACCGCGCCGACGAAGTGGCAGAAGGGGCTCGGCACGGGGAGGATCTCCTCGCCGTTGGGGAAGTACATGCCGTTGGGAAAGCGCTCCATCTGGACGAAGCGCTCGCGCGGGATGTTGTAGTACTGCACGAGGCGCCAGGTGTCCTCGGAGCAGAGCACGTGGGCGCGGGGGGTGTAGCGGCCCATCATGAGTCCGACGGCGGAGCCGACGTCCGGGTCCTGGTGGTTGATGAAGATGCCGCCGACCTTGTCGATGCTGCCGATGACACGCTCGGACTTGGCGCGGACCACGGCGAAGTCGTTGTTGGAGCCGGGGTCGATCAGCAGGTGGAACGCCGGCTTCGGGTCGCTGCCTCCGCGTTCGGGGAAGGTGCGCAGGTAGGGGTTGGCGTAGAAGATCTGGCCGGGCTGGCGCTTGCCGACCCACCAGGTGTTGGGCGCGATCTGGACAGGCTGGCTCGCCAGGGTGGCGCTGCTGTCGGCGGTGTGGTTCTGCATGACGAGGATCCGGGCTGGGGGACATTCGTGGGGAAGGAACGGGCAAGGGCCCGTTGCAGTGACCACCGACGATTCAACACTCGTGCCATGTGAGCACGCCTGAGCCGTGGCCGCGCGTCCGGTCCGATGGATGCACCGTCGGCGGTTGGGCCGAGCGGGGGGGGTGGACATCTGGCGCGCCATATGGCCCGCCCGGGCGGTCGTTTACGGGTGTGATGGACCGGTGGGGGAGGCGGTCAGCGGTTCAGGAATCGCGAGGGACAGAAGGGGAGTGTGTCCGCGGGAGGGGTGCGGCCGAGGATGAGGTCGACGACGGCGTCGACGGACGCGGGGGCCTGCTGGATGCCGTTGCGGAAGTGGCCCGTGAGGCACCAGGCGCCCCGGACGGGGGTCTCGCCGAGGAGGGGTCGATTGTCGCGGGTGGTGGGGCGGAAGCCGATGCGGATCTCCTCGAGGGGGAGCTCGTCGACCTGGGGGATCAGGCGGCGGGTCTCGCGCAGGTGGAGGTAGAGGGCCCCGGTGTTCGTCTCGCGCTCGAAGCCGCGCTCCTCCATGGTGGCGCCGGCGAGGATGGTGCCGTCCCCCTTCTGGGCGAGGTAGACGTTCGGGGTGTGGATGGCATGGCGGAGGGTGGTCCGCTGGCCGTGTCGGTCGGCCGCGCCGAAGGCGAGGAGCTGGCCGCGGACGGGGCGAACGGGCAGGGGAGGGAGCCCGTCGATTCGGACCTGTCGGCTCCAGGCTCCCGCGGCGATGAGGGCGGCGTCGGTGTCGTGTCGCTCGCCGTCGGCCGTCTCGACGGCGGTGACCCGCCCACCGTCGGCGACCACACGGGTGATGCGGCTCGCGGAGAGGAGGGTCACGCCGAGGGACTGCAGGCGGACGTGGAGGGCGTGCAGGAAGGCGCGGTTGTCGACCTGGCCGTCGCCGTGGATGAGGGCGCCGGACAGGACATGGTGGGAGAGGTCGGGCTCGAGCCGCCGGATGTCGTCGCCGTCGAGGGCATCGAAGGGCACGTCGATGCGCTCGAGCCAGCGCAGGTGGTGCTCGATGCCCCTGCGCTCGTCCTCGTCGGCGGCGAGGACGAGGGTCCCCGGGCTGCGGAGGTCACAGTCGATCCCCGTCTCCTCGCGCAGGCGCGCCACCCAGTCGGGCCACATCGCCTGGGAGCGCGCGCCGAAGACGAGGAGGTCCTCTTCGTCGTGGCGGACCTCGGCACGGGGGGCGAGCATGCCGGCCGAGGCGCGGGACGTCTCCTGGCCGGGCCCGGCGGGGTCGTGGACCACGACCTCGAGTCCGGCGGAAGCGAGCCTCCAGGCGGCGCCCATGCCCATGATGCCGCCGCCGGCGATGTGGATTCGCTGGGTCATCGGTCTCCGGGATCCGTGCAGCCCGCTCCGCGGGCGGGCAGGTACGCACGGGGCGGAGCACTGTCGAGGTCCCGACGGGCTCCCAAGGCCACGATCGTGCCGAAGGTGTCATGATCTCTTGACGCGGTGCGAAAACCCATCATTCTGAGCGGCTCCACGGTTCGTGCGGGTCAGAGGCTCGCCGTGCCGGATGGCCGGGACCCCGTCGGGGTTGTGGCCTTCACCCCCTCCCTTCGCCCGGAGAACGAGATCATGATGAACCGTTTCGCATTGCTTTCCGCCATCCTGTTCGCCCTCGGACTATCCCTCGCCGCTTGCGGTGGCACCCAGAGCCCCGACGAGGCGCCCGCCACGGCCCCCGCCGAAGAGGCCGCCGAGGAGCACGGCGAGGAAGAGCACGGCGAGGAAGCCACCGAGGAGCACGCCGAGGAAGCCGCCGAGGACCACGGCGAAGAGCACGGTGACGACGAGGAGGCCGAGGACCACGATGGGGAGGAGCACGGCGACGACGAGGAAGCCGACGCCGGTGACGAGGATGAGGACGAGGACGAGACCGCCTGACGGTCCGCTTCGTTCGTGTGATGGACACCCCTGCACGGCCACGGCCGGCAGGGGTGTTCGCGTTGTGGGCCCTGTGCCGCCGCCGGCGGCGGCGAGGAGGACGAGACCGCCTGACGGTCCGCTTCGTTCGTGTGATGGACACCCCTGCGTGACCACGGCCGGCAGGGGTGTTCGCGTTGTGCGTCCTGCGCCCTTTCCGGGTCGGTTGCCTCAGCCGCCCAGCCGGTCGCGGATGCCCTCGGCGGCGCGGAGGGCGGCGGCCATGATCGTGATCTGGGGGTTCACGCCGAGTCCCGTGGGGATGGTGGAGCCGTCGATGACGTGGAGGTTGGTGGTGCCCCAGACGCGGTGGTCGGGGTCGACGACGCCTCGGTCGGGCCGGCTGCCCATCCGGCAGGTGCCGAGGGGGTGGAAGCCCATCAGCCGGAAGTGGTGCGCGCGCAGGGGTCTTGCGGCGATGGCTCGTGCTTCGTCGATGGAGCGGATGACGCCGACGCCGTCGATGCCGGTGCTGATCTCGCTCGCGCCGCCGGTGAACAGCATCTCGGAGAGTACGGCCGAGCCGCGGCGGAAGAGGGCGGTGGCCTCGCGGTCGACATGGTAGTGGACGAGCGGGCGTCCATCGGGACCGGGCACCACCCGTCCGTTGCCGTCGTCGCAGACCATGAAGCCGTACTGGCCGATGTGGTCGAAGCGGTCCATCCAGCGGGTGAGCTCCTCGCCGAAGAGGGTCATGGAGGGGGCGGTGAGCTGCGGTGGCCCGGCGAAGCCCTCGAAGCGCACGCGGGGATCGACGAGGCCCTCGACGCCGTAGCTCTGTGGGATGGCGCGCCAGGGCTGGCCCTGGCTCTCGGGGAAGAGGGCGTGGACGCCCACGGCGGGGTGGACGGAGAGGTTTCGTCCCAGCCACGGCAGGCGGATGCCGTTGCGGGCGAGGAGCACGGGGGAGTGGAGGGTGCCGCAGGCGACGACGACGATCTTCGCGCGCACCTCGAGGGTGCGGGGTGCGCCGTGCCGGTCCTGTCCGGTGGCGAGCACGCCGTGGCATCGTCTCCCGCGCATGAGGAGGCGGGTGACGGGCAGTCCGGTGAAGAGGGCGGCGCCGGCCTTCAGGGCGCGGGGCACCCAGGACACGTCGGAGGAGCGCTTGGCGCCGGTGGGGCATCCGACGACGCACAGGCCCTGTCCGTCGCAGCCGGGGGCGTTGCGGCGCAGGGGTCCGTGGATGCCGCCGAGGGCGTCCGCGCCCTTCGCCACCGCCTCGGCGATGCGTCCGAGCCAGGCCGGGTCGCCGGGTTCGACCCCCAGTTCGGCCTCGGCGAGGTCCAGCCATCGGGCGAAGTTCTCGGGGGCGAAGTCCTCGGGCAGCCCCTCGTCGCGCCACCGCTGCAGGACGTCGTCGGGGGTGCGGAAGCAGGTGCCGGAGTTGATGGCTGTGGAGCCGCCGACCATGCGGCCGAGGGGGAGCACGACGGGGGCGTTGCCGATGGTGCTGTTGACGCCGCCGTCGCGCCAGAAGCGCAGGAGGCGTTCGGCGGGGTCCCCGGCGAAGTCCTCGCGCCGGTGGTAGTGTCCTTCCTCGAGGAGGACGACACCGAGCCCGGCCTCGGCGAGGGAGGCGGCGACCGGTCCTCCGCCGGCGCCGGTGCCGATGATGACGACGTCGGCGTCGACCACGGTTTCGCGTTCACCGAGGGCCTCGGCGGGGGTGTGGTTTTGCAGCCAGCGCGGCTCCTTCTCTCGGACGGGGTTGCGGTAGTCGGGCACGCCGAGGGCGTCGAGGTACTCGCGCCGTGCGAAGTGGGCGCTCTTGATGGGCATGCCGAGGAGCAGGGTGGCGGCGGCGCCGGCGGTCCCGAGGCCTTCGGCGTCGCGCAGGAGGTTGCGTCGGCGGTCCAGCGGCAGAGCGGCGAAGGCTTGTCGATGGCGGAGCCGGGCGCCGGCGTCGAGGGCGCGCAGTGCTGCGCGGAAGACGAGCTGGAGGTGCCCGGGCAGGAAGGCGAGGATGGCGATCGCCTGCTCGACGGTCTCGTCATCGAGCGGGGGGACCTTGACCCCGGGGGCGATCAGGGCCTCGCCGAGGGCGTGCATGGTGCGCCGCTCGAGGGGGTCGAGCGGTTCGGGTCCGGGCAGGTCGGGGTGGCGGGGCGGCGCGGTCATGGGCTGGGTCTGCATGCCGTGCCAGGGCCGCCAGGAGGCGAGGAAAGCGCCGAGGGTGTTCCACTCGAAGCGCAGGATGCCTTCGGCCACGCACTCGCCCTCGCGGAGCAGCCGCGTGTGGAGGGTGGTCATGGAGGCGAGGGGCCGCAGGGGGTTCGGGTGCTTGACGCCGACGAGGCGGTAGCGGGCGTTGTCGGTGCCGCGGAACTCGGCGGTGTAGCCGAGGCGCCGGCCGCGGACGGGTCGCACCTCGAGGGTGCCCTCGCAGGCGGCGGCGTCGGCCCAGGGACCTGCGGAGAAGGTGCCGGTGATGCGGGCGAGCCCGTCGAGGGTGAAGGAGGCGATGCGCCCGCTCTCGCAGCGCAGGTCGAGGACGGCGTGATGGGCGCGCCCGTCGCGGTCGACGAGGGGGCCCTCCATGGTCTCGAGGAAGCTGATGGGCATGGTGGGTCGGTGATGCGGGGAGCGGCGGGGGGGCCGGGGTGGAGTCGTGGGACCGGGGGCGGGAGGTCGGGGACGTCCGCGGAGGTCATCGCGCCCCCGGGGTGCCGGGGGAGGACTCAGACGACGGGGAGGACGTGGGCGTCGGGGAGGAGGAATTCGAGGGCGCCGCCGTCGGTGCTGGCGAGCTCGAATCCGTGTCCGCGGACGGGCTGGACGCGGAGGGTGACGGCGGCGGTCTTGGAGTTGTGGCAGAAGCGGCGGGAGCGGTCGGGGTTGTCGTAGCCCAGGCAGACCATGCGGGTGGGGTTGGCGCGCATGGCGAGGAGGGCCTCGCCGTCGGCGCCGCGGATGCGGAGGGTCCAGTTGGGGAAGGCGATGTCGCCGTCCTGGCGCCAGAGGTCGACGAGTGTGTCGAAGCGGTACGTGCGGCCGTCGTGGCGGACGCCGAGGAGGGAGATGCGGGGGGTGGTGACGCCGGCGATGCGGATGCGGCCGGTGGCGCCTTCGGCGAGGCCGGTGAGCGCGCCGTCGGGGGTGGTGAAGACGCAGTGTCCCCAGGCGTATTCGGGGGCGTGGGCGTCCTGCCAGTTGTGGCCCTGCATGCCGATCCAGTCGGTGATCTCCCAGGGGGTGTCGTTCCAGTGGAGGGTGCCGTGGACGCGGGTGGCGGGGAAGGGGGTGAGGAGCTTGGAGCGGGGGAGGGGTCCGTCGACGAGGCGGCGGGAGGGGAGGAGGCACAGGGGTTCGCCGAGGGGACCGTCGACGCGGGAGAAGCGGAGGTCCCAGGCGACGGTGCCGGCGTCGCCGGTGAGGCGGCCGCGGGAGGAGCCGCCGTGGTCGTCGAGGTGCCATTCGCAGCCGGCGGCGCGCAGGGCGACGGGGGTGCCGTCGCCGCCGGAGATGGAGGCGCTGGGCCAGGGCACGGTGGTGCGCCATGCGGCGGTGTCGTCGCCGTCGAAGAGGGAGCACCAGGCTTCGGTGACGCCGGCTTCGGCGGGGTGTCCGAGGGTGGTGATCTTGAGCCAGAGGGCGCGGGCCTGACCGGGGAGGTTGGCGCGCAGGAACCAGCTTTCGACGGCGGGTCGTTCGGGGCGCTGGCGGGGCCGGTTGTCGTGGGTGGGGGTCATGGTCGCGCGGGGGTGTTGTGTGGGTGGCAGGGCGAGATGGTCCACTGGTCATACCAGTGGCATGAGGGCGGGTCGTGTGCAAGGGGGTCGCGGTCGAATGGCGAGGCGGGACGCGGCGGTGGTTCAGGTCGCGCAGCGCGCCGCGGAGCACCCGTGGGTCCGCATCGTCGAATGGCGAGGCGGGACGCGGCGGTGGTTCAGGGGTCGTCTTCGAGGGCGCCGGCGTCGACGAAGGAGAAGGTTCGTCCGAAGGTGTTGCGGAAGGTCCAGTGGTTTCCGTCGCGGTGGACGACGTGTTCGGGGGTGAGGGTGATTTTTCCGCCGCCGCCGGGGAGGTCGATGGCGAAGTGGGGGACGCCCATGCCGCCGATGCGTCCGCGGAGGTGTTCGATGATGTCGAGGCCGCGCTGGAGGGGTGTTCGGAAGTGTGTGATGCCGCGGGCCATGTCGGCCTGGAAGATGTAGTAGGGTCGGCAGCGGTGTCGGAGGAGCCAGCGGTTGAGTTCGAGGACGGTGGCGGGGTCGTCGTTGACGCCGCGCAGGAGGACCATCTGGTTTCCGAGGACGCATCCGGCGTCGGCGAGTCGTTCGAGGGCGGTGGCGGCGGCGGCGCTGCACTCGGCGGGGTGGTTGAAGTGGGTGTGGACGTAGAGGGGTCGGACGTCGCGCAGGCGCTGGCAGAGTTCGGGGGTGAAGCGTTGGGGGAGGGTGACGGGGTTTCGTGTGCCGAGGCGGATGACTTCGACGTGGGGGATGTCGGCGAGTCGGTGGAGGAGGTCGAGGAGTCGGTCGTCGGAGAGGGTGAGGGGGTCGCCGCCGCTGAGGAGGACGTCGCGCACGGTGGTAGTGCGTGCGATCCAGCGGAGTCCTTCCTCGATCTGGAGACGCGCGGCGGCGGAGCCGGGGTCGGCGACCTTTCGCTTGCGGGTGCAGTGTCGGCAGTAGACCGGGCAGTTGTGTGTGACGTAGAAGAGGATGCGGTCGGGGTACCGGTAGGTGATGCCCGGGACGGGCATGTGCTCTTCTTCGGCGAGGGGGTCGTCGAGTTCGAAGGGGAAGTGGGCGAGCTCGCCCTTCTGGGGGAGGGACTGGAGTCGGATGGGGCAGCGGGGGTCCCCGGTTCGCATGAGGGAGGCGTAGTAGGGGGTGACGGCGACGTCGAAGAGGTTGGCGGAGCGCACGAAGGCGTCACGTTCGTCGTCGGTGAGGTGGAGGGCGCGGTCGATGTCGTCGAGGCGTCGCAGGCGGTTGGCCTGCTGCCAGGTCCATCGGTTCCAGTCGTCTTCGGGGACGTCGGTCCAGGGGCCTGCGGGTCCGCCGTTGGGGTTGGGGCAGGCGCCGTGGGCTTTGCCGCGGCGCAGTGGGGGTCCGGGGGGGGCGACGGTTGCGCGTTCCGGTTCGGGGGGTGGGGTGGGGTGGGCGTCCGCGCCGGTGCTGTTCGCGGCAGCATTGTCCTCTGTGGTGTGCGGCGGGGCGGGGTGTTCCGCGTGCGCTGCGGACGGGTCGGGCTTGCGGGAGGATGCGTCTGCGGGGTGGGGGTGCTGCATGATGTGGTCTGGCGGAGGCGGTTGTGTGGGGCGCGCCCGGCCGTCTCCGGCCGCTGGCGGTTCCGGTGTGCGGCGTTTGCGGTTCGTGGCGTTTGCGGTTCGTGGCGGTTCCGGGTCGTTGCGGTTCCGGGTCGTTGCGGTTCCGGGTCGTGGCGGTTCCGATTCGCACGGGCTCCGGTGTTTCGTCGGTTCGGTTCCGTCTGGCGTTGCATCCTCCGCAGGGTTCGGTTCCGCGCGGGGGCGAGCGCCCCTTCGGGTAGCTTCGGCGGGAGGGGGGTGCAAGCCGCGCGCGTTGTGCGGGGCGTGGGGTCAGCGTCCCAGGCGGAGGGTCATGCCGAGCTCGAGGGAGAGGGTGCGGGTCCACTCGCGGATGTCGGTGTCCCAGAAGGGTGCGTCGCTCCGGTTGACGGGTTCGTAGCCGGCGTAGCCGACGTGCTGGACCTGTCCGCGGAGCCGGGCGTGGAAGCCGGCCCAGCCCCGGGCGGGGGTGTGGACGGCGAACTCGAGGCCGAGCAGGGGGTTCCACAGGGAGAGGGTGCCGAAGCCGTTGCCGGCGAGGGCGACGGCGTGGACGCGTGTGCCGCGGGTGTCCACGGCGAGGCCGCCGCGCAGGGCGACCTGGTTGAGCAGGAAGGAGACGGTGCGTTCGGTGTCCATGCCGGCCCGGGGTTCCTCGGGTCCGGAGAGGTCGGCTTCGAAGGGTCGTCCGGCGAGCACGAGGCGGTACTCTCCGCCGAGGATCCCGTGGGCGCCGTCGTCGCGGGGGATGAGTCCGTCGAGGGTGACGGCGAGGGCGGGGATGGCGACGGGCGGGTCGTTGTGGCGGTTGAGGGCGCCCATGAGTGGGGGGAGCTCGCTGCTTCCGGTGGCGAGGTAGCGCACGGCGCCGACGATGCCGTCGCCGATGGCGAAGGGGGCCATGCTGCGCACGTCGAGCCGGGCGTGCCGGCCGGAGAGGAGGAGTCCCGCGGTCGGGTAGAGCCAGGGTCCGCGGTCGGCGTGCATGACGGGGAAGGATCCGTCGAGGGCGATCACGAGGTGGAGTCCGTCGTGGGAGGGGGGGCGTGGGGGTGGTGCAGTGGTGGGTCCGGTGCTCTCTGGGGGGTGCGGGTGTGCGGCGGTC
>REDH01000089.1 GCA_007693585.1 Deltaproteobacteria bacterium | reverse complement strand
CGGCTGCCCCTGCTGCGGTTGTCCCTGATGCTGGAACTGCTGTTGTCGCTGCGGCGGTTGCCCCTGCTGCTGCTCTTGTGGTTGCGCCTGCTGCTGGAACTGCGGCTGTCCCTGTTGCTGGAACTGCGGTTGTCCCTGCGGCGGTTGCCCCTGCTGCTGGAACTGGGGCTGCCCCTGCTGCTGGAACTGCGGCTGTCCCTGCGGCGGTTGCCCCTGTTGCGGTGGTTGCCCCTGTGGCGGCTGTCCGCCGGCGTTGCCGGAGTCGTGTCCGTTGCTCATGGTCCCGTCTCCCGAATGCGGAGGTCGAGGGGACGCGGTGGTGTCCCCGCTGCTTCGTCCGTGCGGACGGGACGGGTGTGACACGGGTGGGCGAGAAGCGTCAACGGCCGAGCGTGGTGTCGCGGTTCGTGGAGCAGTTGTCGCGGCGCAGGGGAGGGCGTACGGAACGAGGGGAGAGGTCCGGGGTCGGCGAGCGGCTGGAGGTGACGGGCGTGCCACGCGAGAGGGAGCAGGCCGGGGGATCGGAGCGGGGGATCGTGATCGACGGGGTGAGCCGGTCGTTCGGGGAGGTGCGTGCGGTGCGGGACGTGACGCTTCGTGCGGGGCCGGGGGAGATCGTGGGGCTGCTGGGGCCGAACGGCGCGGGCAAGACGACGCTGCTGCGGATGGTGGCGACGCTGTTGCGGCCGGATGCCGGGACGATACGGGTGGAGGGTCGGGACACGGTGGAGGAGCCGTTGGCGGTGCGTTCGGTGCTGGGCTATCAGACGGGGGACACGGGGTTGTACGAGCGGTTGACGGCGCGGGAGTTCCTGGAGTTCTTCGGGGCGCTGCACGGTCTTTCGCGGGAGGAGTGTGCGGAGCGGGCGGCGCGGGTGCTGGAGCGGCTGGAGGCGACGGCGTTCGCGGACCGGCTTTGCGAGAAGCTCAGCACGGGGCAGAAGCAGCGGGTGGTGCTGGCGCGGACGCTGGTGGCACGGCCGCCGGTGCTGGTGCTGGACGAGCCGACGAGCGGGCTGGATCTGCGGGCGTCGTCGTTCATCCTGGAGGCGCTGCGGGAGGCGGCGGGGGAGGGGAGGGCGGTGATCTTCAGCACGCACCAGATGGCGGAGGTGGAGATCCTGTGTGATCGGGTGGTGGTGCTGCACGAGGGTGCGGTGGTGGCGACGGGGACGGTGGGGTCGTTGTGCGAGCAGACGTCGACGGCGCGGCTGGCGGAGGCGTTCCTGGCGCTGACGGGGGCGCCGCTGCAGGGGGAGGACGCATGAGGCCTTCGATGGTGCGAGCGATCGCGCGAAAGGAGCTTCGGGAGACGCTTCGGGATCGGAAGAACCTCTTCCTGATCGTGTTCGTGCCGATCCTGCTGTACCCGGCCCTGCTGCTGCTCGTGACGCAGGTGGCGCTGGTGCAGAGCCAGCGGGTGGAGGAGGCGGACTCGCGGGTGCTGTGGCAGAACGCGGAGCCGGATCATCCGCTGCTGCGGGCGCTGGCGGAGACGGAGCGGATTCGGCTGGTGCACCGGGACGAGGTGGATGCGCCGCTGCTCGGGCGCGCGGCGGAGGCGGACGTGTGGATCGATCTGGGCGGGGTGCCGGCCGACCTGGCGGAGCGGATGGACAGCGCGCTGGTGGAGATCCGCTTCTCCAGCGTGGACGACCACTCGCGGCGGGCGCGGGATCGGGTGCGGGCGGCGGTGGAGGAGTGGCGGCAGGAGGTGCTGCTCGAGCGCCTGGCGCGGGCGGAGCTCCCCGAGGAGTTCGCGGCGCCTGCGCCGATGGAGATCCACGACGTGGCGGACCGGGCGGCGCGGGGAGGCCACTTCCTGGCGGCGCTGCTGCCGCTGCTCGTGGTGATGACGGTGCTGCTGGGGGCGACCTATCCGGCGATCGACGTGACGGTGGGCGAGCGGGAGCGGGGGACGCTGCAGACGCTGCTCACGGCGCCGGTCCGGATCACGGAGATCCTGGCGGGGAAGTATCTCGCGGTGCTGGTGATCGCGCTGATCACGGGGACGGCGAACCTGGCGAGCCTGGCGCTGCTCTTCGGGCAGAACCTGCTGCTGGGGGGGGACTTCCTGGAGGAGATCGACTTCGCGATCCCCCTGCCCACCCTGGCGGTGCTGCTGTGGACCATCGTGCTGGTGGGGGTGTTCATCGCTGCGGCGCTGCTGTGCAGCGCGGCGTTCGCGCGCTCGTACAAGGAGGCGCAGACGTGGGTGATGCCCGTGTTCCTGTTGTGCATCATCCCCGGGGTGCTCGCCCAGCTCCCGGGGGTCGAGTACTCGCCAGCCATGGCGCTGGTGCCCGCGGTGAACGTGATCCTGCTGATGAAGCTGGCGCTGGCCGAAGGGGCGCCGGTGGACGCGCTGCTGCTCGTGACCGGGGCGAGCTTCGCGTGGGCCGGCCTCGGCCTGCAGCTCGCTGCCCGGCTGTACTCACAGGAGCGGATCCTGCTCGGCGGGCAGGGGCGGTTCCAGCTGTTCACGTCGCGCCGGGAGATCGCTCCGACGGCGACGCCCGCACCGGGAGAAGCCCTCGCGCTGACGGCGATCGCGTTCGTCCTGCTCTTCTACGTGGGCGGGGTGCTGCAGTCGCGGCTGGGGTTGCCCGGGGTCGCGCTGTCGCTGGTGCTCGTGCTGGCGGTGCCCGCGCTGGCGGCGGCGTGGTATCTGCGCTGCGACTTCCGGGACACCTTCGCGCTGCGCGCGCCGGGATGGCGGCCCCTGGCGGCGTCGGTGCTGCTCGGCGCGTCGCTGTGGGTCCTGCTGCTGTTCGTGGGCGAGCATGTGCTCCGGCACGTTCTGGAACCGCCGGACCACATGCTCGAGGAGTTCGCGCATCTGCTGCGCAGGCCAGAGACGGTGTGGGGCGTCGTGGGGTTGTTCGCGGCGGTGGCGGTGGCGCCCGCAGTGACGGAGGAGCTGCTGTTCCGCGGGTTCCTGCTGTCGGGGCTGCGCGACCGGCTCCGCGACGGCGCGGCGGTGGCGGTGACGGCGGTGGTCTTCGGCCTCTTTCACATGAGCGTCTACCGCTTCCCCGGCACCGTGGTGCTCGGCGTGGTGCTGGCCGTGCTGGTCATCCGCGGGCGGAGTCTGTTGCCGGCCATGGTCTTCCACCTGCTCAACAACGGCATCCTCGTCGCGGTGATGCTGTGGTCGGACGGGGGGGAGCTCGAGTGGCCCGCGTGGTCGCTCGCGGTGGCCGTGGCGGCGACGGTGGCGGGATTCGCCCTGCTCCGCAATGAAGGGAGCGCCGCGGGGGAGGGCGGCGCACAAGCTCGCGCGGAGTAGACGCGCCTGCTGTTGGCCCGCGGGCAGCGCGGCGGCCGATTCGTGAGCCGGCCGGTGCACGGGAGGCGCGCAGCCGCCGGGGGTCGCGCAGGGGGGACGGCCGGCTGACCTCGGGCGCCAGGCAAGCCGGAGTTCAGGCCTTGTCGCTGCCTTCTTCGGGGTCGGGCACGGCGGCGAAGTTCCCGCTCACCCGGGCGAGCTCCTCGTCGTCGACGTCCCAGCCATCGTCGTCCTCGTCGTCGGATGCGGACAGCGCCGGGACGGGGGCCGGCGTGAGCCGGGGTGCGGCGGGGCGGGAGCGCTCCTCATCCTCTGCGGGGAGGGGCGCTGCGGCCGGTCGGGCGTCGCCCGAGTCGTCGTCTTCCGAGGGGGAGATCGGAGCGTCCGCGGAGGTCCCGGCGGCGGTGTCCTCTGCGGGCGCCTCGGTGGCGTCATCGGTGGGCGCCTCGTCGGTGTCCTCGGTGGGCGCCTCTGCGGTGTCCTCGGTGGTGTCCTCGGTGGGCGCCTCGGCGGTGTCCTCTGCGGGCGCCTCGGCGGTGTCCTCGTCGGGTGCGGGCTCTTCGGCGGTGTCCGCGGTCTCGTCGGGCTCGGCGATGGCGACGGTCTGGGCCTCTCCGGCGCCGACGTCCCCGGACCGGGGGGGAGCGGAGGCCTGCGCGGCGTCGACCCGCTGCTGCACGCGCTGGGAAAGGCGCGCGGCGATCTCCTCGGGGGTCATCGCGTCGGGGCGTCGCAGGGAGGGGTCGACGGCGGCGAGCCGGTCGAGGGTGGACTCGAGCTGGCTCTTGAGGATGAAGTAGGCCTTGTCGTTGGCGTCGGCGCGTCGGCGTTCGCGTTCGACCTCGTTGAGGGCGCGGGAGAGGCGACGGCGGAGGTCCTTGAGTTCGCGGCGTGCGCGGTCGCGCTCCTTGCCGACCTGCTCGTCGAAGGAGCGGTTGAGCTCGTCGGCCTGGGCGCGGAGCCGTCGTCGAAGGTCGCCGAGCTCGGCGCGGTGTCGTTCGGAGAGGGCGGCGGTGTCGACGTCTTCGCCGGCGGCGGCGGCGGCGGTGGGGGCGGGGTCGTCGAAGGCGGCCTGATCAGCCTTCAGGCGGGCGACTTCGCGTTCGAGGCGGGCCTTGTCGGCGAGCGCGTCCATGAGCTGTTCGCGCATCTCGCCGGCGGTGCCGAGAGCGGCGTGCTTCTCGCGGGTGGTGACGAGCTCCTTCTGGACGCTCTCGAGCTCCTTCTGGCGGTCGTGGGCCTTCTGGCGGGTGGCCTTGAGGTCGTCCTTGATGCCGGCGAGCTCCTTGTCGCGATCGCCGATGGCCTTCTTCGAGCCGGACAGGGCGGTGCGGGTGTCGCTGAGCTCGCGCCGCATGTCCTCGGCGGTGGACTGGGACTCGAGGAGGCGGCGCTCGACGGCGCCCTTCTCGTTGGCGTTGCGGACAGCCATCGCGAAGCCGGCGAAGGTGCCGACGGCGAAGATGACGAGCAGGATTTCCATGGTGTCCTCGGAGACGGCCTGCGGCGTGGCGACCGCGCGGGGGTGCGGGTCATGACGCGCGCCGGTCAGGAGCCGGCAGGGCTCGGGAGTGCAGGGGATGCCGGGCGGGTGCGGCGCGCAGCGCGCGCGCTGGCAGGAGCGCGCGCGTGCTCGGGGACCCGTTCGGGCGGCCCGCCGGTTAGCACCCGGTCCGGGGGATGTCAAAGGGAGGGACGCGACACCGGAAATCGGGCGTTGCCGGCGGGCGCCGGGCCGGGTAGGGCGGTAGGGCCTGGGGGCTCGGTCGCGCCGGGCGCGGTCGCGCCGGGAGTGTGCCGGAGGTTCGGTGCGCGAGCCCTTCGAACGCGGCCGATGCGGGTGAACGGAGAGGGGCATGCCGAAGAGGACGAAGCAGCCGGCGGTACCGACGATGGAGGGGACGGCGCCCCCGCCGAGCCGAGCGGCGATGCGGAAGGTGAACGTGCCTGCCGCCGAGCGCGGGCCGCGCTACCGGCTGGCCAGCGGCCTCCCGGAAGAGCCGCCCGCCGGCATGTCGGTCGAGGAGGTGATCGCGCTTCTCGAGCCGCATCTGCGGCCCGAACGCTGCGCGCGGCTCGCCGGTGTGGCGGCGCAGCGCATGGAGAGCCTCACGGTGGTGCTCGAAGGACTCTACGATCCCGGAAACCGGAGCGCGGTCTATCGGACGGCCGAGTCGTTCGGCGTGCTGGATCTGCACGTGGTCAACCCGGCCGCGGCGAAGAAGCCCCATGCCAGAGCGGTGTCGCGGGGGGCCGAGAAGTGGACCCGCATTCACGAGTGGGCCTGGCCCGAGGACGCGGTACGGTCACTCCGGGCGCGCGGATTCCTCGTCGCTGCGTCGGACCTGCAGGCCGAGGTGGCGTTGCACGAGGTGAGCTTCGAACAGCCGGTGGCGCTGGTGTTCGGGAACGAGCACGACGGCATCACCGAGGAGATGCGGGAACTCGCCGACGTACGGTTCGTGGTGCCCATGCGAGGTTTCACCGAGAGCCTCAACATCTCGACCGCAGCGGCGGTCTGCATCGCGCACGCGCGCGCCGCGCGGGAGCGGGCGCTCGGGGCACTCACCGACCTCGACATGCAACAGGTGCGCAGACTCCATGCGGCCTACCTGCGCCGGGCGGTGCGCGCTTCGGGCGACATCCTCGGCGTCGGTCCGCAGTGAGCGCAGGGAGTGGTCCGGGTCCCTCGGGTCTCCCCGTGCCTCGCTCCCTGTGCGTATTGACAGCAAGTGTCGTTCCATCCGTGGGTGCGAGCGCAACGGTTTCGGCGGGTTGGTGTTTCATTTCGGAACACATGGCAACCAAGTGGGTACATCGGGTTGCCTTCGTGCCTCGAAATTGCTTCTCCTCAATGTGCACGTGCGCCCCGCGAGCGCCGACAGGGTGTCGAGATTCAACCGATCTTCCGACAGGGAATGTCATGTACGTACACGACGTGAACCGGTGGCGTGTCCTCTTCGTCCTGCTGGTGAGTTTCTGCGCCGCCTGCGGCGGCGGGAGCGACGAGACTCCCGTCGGAGCACAGGACGTCCTTGGCGACGGTGATGCGGACGCCCTTCACGCGGGAGCGGACGTGTTCGAGGCGGAAGACCTCGTGGCTCCGGATCCCGCACGGACGTCGCGGTACGCCCTTCCGGGCATGAGGGTGATCGGGTCGTTCGAGGGGTCATTCGATCCGCGTACCCTCGAAGGGCACATCGAGATGCTCGCTCCCGGGGAGAAGGCGGTCCCGGGCTTCCGGGAGGATCTTCGCCAGAACCGGGATGAGGGGGACTTCAGCGAACGTCGCGCCGGGACCCTGCGGTTCCAGCAGGACACGGACCGCAGCTTCGCGACCCTCACGCCCTGCCAGGAGTTCTGGGTGGAGGGGTGGACGACGTACGAGGAGGACGGCGACTGGCGGTTCGGCTACGTCGATCCCCCGTTCCGGGAGGGCTTCTTCGCCTACCTGTGGTCCGGTAACCCCGGTGCGGCGGCGGTCCCCGACACGCCCAACAAGTTCTGCACCGAGTTCATCGTCCGAAACGACACCGGGGAGGACATCGAGGACCTGTGGATCCTCATCGACGAGTTCACCCTCGAGTCTGCGCGCTCGTTCGTGGATATCGCACCGCGCACCGCCGAGTCCGCCACGGAACCGGGCGTCCTCGAACGACTGCAGCCCGACTCCGAGTTCGGCATGTTCAACTACGGCCGCCTGCTGGCCGACGTGGGGACCGGCGATGGCGAAGTCGCCCGCCGACAGTGGATGTTCTACCTCGGCGATACGGAGCCGCAGGCGTTCCGCCTGCGCGGTCGGCTGGTGGAACTCTTTCCGGAACGGTGCGATGTGGCCGGCGACTTCAACGGCGACGGCTTCGACAACTCCGGATGTGGCTACGCCGCAGGAGCCGGACCGTGCTTCCGGGATGAGGACTGTCTGAGCGGAAGCTGCGCAGGTGGACAGGTCCGCGCCTGCGACGGGGACGGAGCATGGAACGAAGGCGACGGCGAAGGCTGTCGGGACGACGTCTTCTTTCGCCGCGGAACCTGCGGCCTCAGCGGCATCGGAGACCGATGCTTCGAGGACACCGACTGCGAAGCCGGACAGTGGTGCCCCTTCGGCGATCGGGACGAACTCGAATACTCCCTGTGCGAGCTGCTCGAAACCCCCGTCGTTCAGGTGCCCCCCACCGGCGGACAGGTGACCAGCTTCCTGTCCACCACCTCCGCACTCGTCGACGCGGAAATCCTCAGCCTCGGCTCCCCGCCCGATACCCAGGTCGGCATCTGCATCGCCCCCAGCCCCTCCACCCCAGGCCTCGCCGACAACTGCGCGTCCCTCGGCACGGCGACCTTCCCCGGCATCTTCGCCCACCTCTTCGAAAGCCTCACCCCCGGTGAGGAGTACAGCGTGCGCGCCTACGGCGAGAACCCGGTCGGCATCGGCTGGAGCAGCGTCGAGACCTTCCGCACGTGGATCGAACCCGATGTCGATGTGGTCGACGTGACCCCCAGCCTCGGCGCGGTCACCGCGTCCATCACCGCCAGCGAAGTCGGCAATCCCACCGCGACCGCCCACGGGATCTGCGTCGCCCTCGACCCCGGAAACCTCTCCGACGGTTGCACCGACGAAGGCAGCTGGCCCGGCGGCGCGTCTGCCGGACCCTACACCATCTCCGTCGGCAGCCCCGGGTCCACCATTCACATCGCGGCCTTCGCCCAGAACAGCGCGGGCCTCCACATCGGCCCCGCCCAGACCTTCACCGCCTGGGACCTCCCCGCGCTCGGAACCGTGAGCGTCTCCGCCATCACCAGCTTCTCCGCCACCACGAACGTTCCCATCGCCCAGCCGGGCGTCCCCTCGAACACCGTGACCCGTGGATTCTGCTTCGGAACGGCCCCCACCCCCCGCCCCGGGACCACCCCCGGGGGGGATTGCGTGGCGGTCCCCGGTGACGCCGGAACCTCCTTCGGACTCGACATCGCCGGCCTCGAGCCGTTCACCGACTACCATGTCGCCGGCTTCCTCGAAAACGAGGCCGGGCGAGCCTACAGCGATGACACCACCTTCCGCACGGCCCCCCTCGCTCCGGCGATCGCGATCGTGCAGGTCGAGCCTTCCCTCGGAAACGTCTCCGTCTTCCTCGACATCGCCGATCTCGGTGTGCCCACACCCCCCACGCTGCACATCTGCATCGCGGAGTCGGAGTTGGCCCTTCCCGGAAACTGCGTCTCCGTCGGACCCCTGTTCTCGACGGGACCACTGGGACCCCTCAACCTGGCCACCGGCACCCCCGGCGCCACGCACTATGTCGTCGCCGAGGCCATCAACGCCGAAGGAATGATCGGGATCAGCACCACCGAAAGCTTCACCGCGTTCGCCCTCCCCACCTTCGCCCCCCCCACCACGAGCGCGCCAACCACTTCGTCCTTCGATGCCAGCGCGGTCATCGAGGACTTCGGCTTCCCCGGGAACATGATCAGCTCCAGCGTGTGCTGGGGAACCAGCCCCGAACCGAGGCCGGGCTCCACACCCGGTGGCGACTGCTCCATCCCGACCTTCTCCGGTGCCCAGTCCGCTCTGCTGGCCGAGCTGTCCGGACTCACGCCCTACACCGAGTATCACGTCGCCTTCAGCGCCACGACCTCGGCCGGGACAGCGTGGTCCGCGGACGTCGTCCGCACGACGCTCCCGCAGCAGCCCGGGGTGAACACCCCGTTCGCGACGGAGGTGACCTTCAACAGCGCCCTGCTCCGCGGCCAGCAGGCCGCCGGAGTGCCCGCTCCCACCCAGGCCCGGTTTCGCTGGCGACAGTCGGGTGGGGTCTGGGACACGATTGCCGTGCCCGGCTTCAATGGCACGATGAACAATTTCCAGCAGACCCTCGCAGGACTGCGCTGGAACACCCCCTACGAGTACGCAGCCGAGGTCTACCATCCAGCCTACGGATGGGTCTCGGGCCCGACCCGTACGTTCACGACACAGGACTTCCCCGCCGTGCTGGTGTCGCCCTCCGGAACGGACATCACCAGCTGCGGCGTCAACCCCGAAGCCACGCCGTGCCGGACCGTGAGCTACGCATACGCACGAGCCGGCGGCCTCAGCCGCAGCGAGGTATGGCTCCTCGGTACCAACTCCACCGTGTTCACGCAGGGCGCCGCGCTGGTCCTCGCCGGCAACCGGAACGTTCGCGGGGGACTCGAGCTCGACGGTATCCAGATCGTCGAGAACGGCCAGCAGCCCATCTTCCGCGTGAACAACTGGAACGCCGTCCGGGCCGACAGCCTCACCGGAGCCGTGCACCTCGAAAACGTGCGCATCGAGACCACCGATCGCCCCAACGCCGCCACCGGACAGGGCGGCCAGGCCAACATCGCCCTCATCGTCCGAAACAGCACCTCCAACCTCCGCATCACCAACGTGCACATCCGCGCCGGGCGGGGAGGGCGCGGGGGGAACGGGAGCAACGGCTTGCACGGGTGCCCCGGCCAGGATGGCGACGCGGCCGCAAGCACCACCCCAGGAAACGGCGCCCGCGCCGTTCCCGGGTCATCGCCTGGCTGCACCTCCGCCGGCGGGTCCACGTGGGCGGGAGGGCAGGGCGGAACAAGTGGCGGCGGAGGCAGCAACGGCGGGGATGGATACTGCCCACCCAACCGCACCGGGGGAACCGCCGATTGCCAGGTGCCGGGCATCCAGGGCGGAACCGGCGGGACCGCAGGCCCCTGTGGCGAGCCGGGAGGGAACGGCCAGAACGGCGACGACGGGGTGTCACTCTTCCTGGGAACCACCGGCGCTGGCGGCAGCGGCCTCGGCAGCCTGACCCCCAGCGGAAGCCTCGCCTCCCCGGCCGATGTCTACACGCCATCGGCAGGAAACACCGGCAACTTCGGAAGCTTCGGGCTCAGCGGCGGCGGCGGCGGCGGCGGCGCTGGCGGACGGATGGCTGTCACGTGTGCCATTACCGGAATCGGCGGCGCTGGCGGAGGAGGGGGAGCCGGAGGCTATGGCGGGGCGCCAGGCACCGGCGGCGGCGGCGGAGGCGCCTCCGTGGCAGCCCTCGTCATCAACTCCCTGCTGGTGACCACCGCCGGAGGAAACGTCTTCGAGACCGTCGGTGGCGGAAACGGCGGCACCGGCGGCGGCGGTGGTGCCGGAGGTGCCGGCGGACGCGGCGGGTTCGGCGCCGGACCCGCTTCCGGAAACGGTGGCAGCGGTGGCCGTGGCGGCGATGGCGGCAATGGCCAGCGGGGCGGATGCGGCGGCGGCGGCGGCGGCGGACCCTCCATCGGGGTCTGGCGCGCAGCGGGTGGCGATGTCTCCGGAACAGGACGCACATTCAATGTCGGTCCCGGGGGAAGCGGCGGAAACCAGGGCAGCAACGGCTGCGTCATCCGACCCAACGACGGTGGCAACGGGAACAACGGAATCTCCCAGAACATCCGCAATCCCTGACGCAGGCGGTATCCTCGGCGTCACCGTCCGCGCCCTGTTTGCGTGCCGGTGTCCGAATGGCGCCGCGAGAAGGGCGCACGGTGCCCCGGAGCGGCTGAGTCCACCTGTCGCGTGGCGACCGACCGCCTACACCCAGTTCGCGTACCGAATGCCCGGAAAGATCGGACTGCGGGACTCCATCAACTCCAGGACGTCCTCGTCCACCGCCCCCGCGTCCACCATGTCCAGCAGGCGATGAACCCCCTCCACGTGGTCTCGCGTGCGCGCCGCCGCGTAGTCCATCGTGGTGCCCGTGTAGAGGATGAACGCCCAGTCCGACGCCTGCGCCAGCATCAGCTCGCGCGCCGCCTGGTTCAGCGCACGCTCCAGCGCCGCGTTCGGCGGGTCGTCGAGATCCAGCGTCCGCCGGACCACCGCCTGCAGGCGGCACTCCGCGTCGTGGAGGAACGGACGAATCCACGCGTTGGGACTGTCCAGCCACACCTTGTGGTAGCCGTCCTCCCCCCAGCTCGAGGAGCCGGGCGTCGCCTCCTGCTGGCGCGGGTACGCGTCCAGATACCGCCCCGGGGTCGTGAACACCACCTCGTCCTGATGCGCCGCCTCCCGCAGCACCGCCTCCAGGAACGCCGGTCCCTCGAACCACCAGTGGCCGAACAGCTCCGCATCGTACGGGCTCGTCACCAGCGGCGGAAGATCGATGCCCTCCGCGGCCGCGCTGACCTGCGCCCGTCGCCGGCGAACGAAGTCCGCAGCGTGCGACCGCACCGCGTCCATCGCCCAGTCCGGGTTCCACGGCGCCTTGTCGTCCGTGCCCCGCGCCGTCACCCGGTAGTACTTGATGCCCGTGTGCATCCGCACCCCGTCCGGGTTCACGTACGGCGCGATCGCCTCGTACGGCCGGTCGAACCCGACGTCCCGGTAGAACTCCCGGTACCGCGGATCGCCCGGATAGCCGCTCTCCGCGCTCCAGACCTGCTCCGACGACTCCGGATCGCGCCCGAAGAAGCACACCCCCGAAGGCGCCGACAACGGAGCGTACAGGCCCCGCACCGCCGGTGCGCTCGCCGTCAGGATCCCGTGCGCGTCCACGAACGTGTACTGAACCGCCTCGTCCGCCAGCAGCTGCTCCACCCCGGGAACATACGCGCACTCCCCCATCCACACCCCCCGCGAGCGCCAGCCGAACCGGTCCTCGAACGCCTCGCAAGACGTCCGGATCTGCCCCCGCCGCGAGGCGTCCGTGCTCATCAGGGGAAGATAGCCGTGCGTACCCACGCACGTGATCAACTCAATGCGCCCGCTGCGGTGCAGCGCCGCAAAGGCCCCCGCCACATCCCGGCCCAGCTCCCGATCGAACATCTCCCGCTGCTCGACGAAGCGCCGATGGTACCAGTGGGCCAGATGATGAAACGCCGGGTCCTCCTGCCGCGTGCGCTCGATCTCTTCCTCCGCGAGCCGGACCAGCCGCGACAGGTAACCATCGAATCGCTCCCGCAGCAGCGGGTCATCCAGCATCGACACCAGCGGCATCGACAACGACACCGTCAGCGTCCCCGGCACACCGTCCCGATCCAGCCGCCGACCCAGCGCGACCAGCGGCAGGTACGTCTCGCTCATCGCCTCGAACAGCCAGTGCTCCTCCATGAAGAACGGATGCTCCGGATGACGAACGAACGGCAGATGCGCGTGCAGGACCAGCTGACAGAACCCGATCATCCCCTGGCCCCCCCGGCCGGACGCCCCGAGGCACGCCCGCCGCCCTGAATCCGACCCGCCGAAACCGACGTCGCGTCACCCGACGCACTCGCACCATCCATCACGGGATCCCCCGGCGCGTCCCCCCCCGATGATGCCACCCCCACCGCATCCGTCCAGCCCACCCCGTCGACCCAGCCCGCCACCTGCGGCACCGGACCCCCCGCGTACTCCGCCGGAATCCCCCGCACGTGATCCCCCCGATGCACCGTGTCGATCCAGCGCAGATCCGCGTCCCCCGGACGCTCCGGGGGAAGCGAAGTCACCGCCGAGGACAGGACCTCCTCGAACCGCCCCGACCCATCCAGCACCCCCACACGCGCCGAAATCCGCGGCCGCCACTTCGACAGATTCAGGAACCACTCCCCCTCGCAGGCCCCCACCTCGTGAAGCTGCAACCGGCTCCCCCCACCATCGCGCAACTCGAGCTGCAACGGACGAGCAGCCACCCGCTCGCGCGCCGCCTCGTCCAGACGCCACCACACCCACGCACGCCGCGGCTCCACCGGCAGCAACTGCATCGCCGACGGCGCCCTCGCCGTGTACAGCCACGTGTGGAGATGCTCCCGCAACGGAAACGCAGGCTCCGCAACCTCCTCGGCCACGGGACCTCCGCCGGCCTCCCCGACCCCCTCGGCTTCCGGATGGACTCCACCTCCCTCCGCCACCATCCGCTGCGCCTGCACCGCCAGGTGGCGCGCTCGCTCCACACCCACCGCCTCCGCCAGAGCCCGCGCCTCGCCCGAAGCATCCGGCGCCGACGGAGGAGCACCCTCCGCGACCATGCGCGACGCAGCCTCGTCCGCTGTCCCGGCTCCCGCCCCAGGTGGCACCACACGACCCCGCTCCTGCTCGCCATCCGCCATCGCCACACCCTCCCCCGGAGTCTCTCCGACCCGGTCGACCCGTCCCCGATCTCCTCCACCCCCGAAGCCCGCCGTCGTCCCCGTCAGCCGCACCGCCGCCTCCTCCGCCACCCGCCCCACCAGCACACCGACCCGCTTCAACCGGCGGCGCGCACGACGGGCCAACCCCTCCGCCCGCGACTTCAGCGTCTGGGAACCCGGGAATCTGCGACGGGAATCGGAACCGGACATCGACAACCAGGACAGAGAGAACAGTGACGCGATGCGGCAGCCCTCCGGACTTGCCCACTCGCACGCCCCCGACTACCCCATCCTGCGTCGGATGGCCACCCCTCCGACACGCTTTGCGGCGCTCAACCGATGCCGTTCGGGCCCGATCCCAGGACCCCCGGAACAACCCGCCGGGACATCGCGACGGACACCGATCCACGGCTCGGCAAAGGCCACGAGCAAAGGGGCACAGCGCCCGTTTCTCCTGTTCTTTCCCGAGGTCAACCCATGGATCTGTTCCAGACCCTACAGCAGCTGCGCTTCGGCGAAGTCCACGTCGCCCACGACGAACGCACCGGACTGCGCGCCATCGTCGCCCTCCACTCCACCAGACTCGGCCCGGCCATCGGCGGCTGCAGAGCCATCCACTACCCCGACTCCGGAGCCGCGCTACACGACGCCGTGCGGCTGGCGCGCGGCATGTCCTACAAGGCCGCCATCTGCAACCTGCCCCACGGCGGAGGAAAGGCCGTCATCATGCTGCCGCAGGATGACGACTTCGACCGGCAGGCCCTCTTCCACCACTTCGGCAAGTTCGTCGACTCCCTCGGCGGTCGATACATCACCGCCGAAGACTCCGGAACCTCCCCCGCCGACATGGACGTCATCGGCGCCACCACCCCTCACGTCCTCGGCACCTCCGTCGGCGGCGGTGACCCCTCCCCCTTCACCGCCTTCGGGGTGCGACGCGGAATCGAGGCCGTCGCCGCCTTCCAGTTCGAACGATCCGACCTCGACGGACTCCATGTCGCCATCCAGGGTCTCGGCTCCGTCGGCTTCAACCTCGCCCGGGAACTCCACGATCTCGGCTGCTCCCTCACCGTCACCGATATCCGCCCCGAGAACGTCCAGCGCGCCGTCGAGTCCCTCGGCGCCACCGCCGTCGACCCCGACGACATCTTCGCCGTGGAGTGCGACATCTTCGCCCCCTGCGCCCTCGGCGCCGTCATCAACGACACCACCCTCCCCATGCTCCGGACCCGCGCCATCGCCGGCGCCGCCAACAATGTCCTCGCCGAGGACCGGCACGGCATCGAGCTCTTCCGGAAGGGCATCCTCTACGCGCCCGACTACGCCATCAACGCCGGCGGACTCATCAAGGTGGCCTGCGAATTCATCGACACCGACGCCGACGCCAACGACATCCGCTCCCGCGTCGCAGCGGTCCACGACATCATGACCGGGATCTTCGAGCGCGCGCGCCGCGAGGATGTCCCCACCCACATCGTCGCCGATCGCATCGCCGAGGAACGCATCTACGCCGACTGAACGCCGGCCGCCAGGGCCCCCCGCCCGGGCCACCAGACCCCCCGGCCGCCGCCCCCCCCCCCGGGCCACCAGCCCCGCCAGCCACCAGACCCTCCGGCCGCCGCTCCCCCGGGCCGCCGCACCCCTCCCATTCGGGAGCGGCACCGCGGACATCGCCGACCTGCTCCGAACGCGGGACGCGGTCAGCGCCGCACCCACGACGCCGTGCGCCCCCTCCTCCCGTCACGCCCGATCGCACCACGCATCGGGAGGGCCGCAGCACCACGTTCGACCGTCCTCCAGCGTCAGACGGTGCGCATGGAGCGCATGGTGCCGAAGCGCCAGCTGTACCTCCAGCGAAGGGTCACCCGGAGCCTCGAGCCACGACAGAAAGAACGCGTCCCCCATCCCGTACAGCTTGTCCCCGACCACCGGCGTCCCCGCGAGATACAGATGCGCGCGGATCTGGTGCTGCCGCCCGCCCCGGAGCACGCAACCCAGCAACGCCCGCGGACCACGGCGCTCGATCACCTCCACCTCCGTCGCGCACGCCAGATCACCGACGCCCATGCGCAACCGGACGGCCGACGAGGCGTCAAACCCCAGCGGCACATCGATCGTGCGACCCTCCCCGGGCCGCCACGACGCCTCCGGATCCTCCACCAGCGCGAGGTACTCCTTGCGCACGCCGTCGCCCGACATCGCCCCCCGCCACCGACGAACACCCTCCACACCCCGCGCGCACAGCAGAAGGCCGCTCGTGTCCCGGTCGAGCCGGTGCACCGGCTCGACCCGCTCGCCAGGCCAGGTCTCCGACAGCCACGCCTCGATCGTGTTCGACAGCTCGTGGGCGTTCCGGTGCACCAGCCAGCCGCCCGGCTTCTCCAGCACCACCAGCTCCCCATCCTCGGCCACCACCCGAGGCTCCTGCGCCGGACGCCGGGAAGCACCGAGGTCTCGCCGCGTCAGGAAGACCTCGTCTCCAGCCCGCACGCGGCTCCCGGGGCGCGCCGGACGACCATCCCCGAACCGCGCGCCGCCCGCGATCATTCGTTGCACGTGCGACCGGGTCGCCCGCCGGATACGCTCGGTCAGGAATCGATCCAGCCGCCACCCATCGTGGTTGGCCTCCACGACGAAGCGCTCCTCCGTGAGCATGATCCCTCCGCTGTGCGCCCGGAGCACACGCCGCGCGCCCCACCGGCACGCATGCAGGACGCCGAGCATGCCCGATCCACAAGGGCGCCACAACCGGCCCCGGTTGACTTGCCTTCGCCCGCGCACGAAAGACTCCCCCGCGCGGGTTGCCCACACCGCGCTCCCCACGGACTTCTCCCCCGGACGGCCATGCGCGTTCAGCCCCTCGCCTCCACATTCACCGACAACTTCTTCTGGCTCGTCACCGACGCCGACGACGCTCTCCTCGTCGATCCCATCGACGCAACCGTCGCCATCGATGCCGTGCGCAGGGAAGCACCCTCCCGGGTCCGCATCCTCACCACCCACGGCCACCCCGACCACGCCGGCGGAAACGCCGAGGTCGCCGCAGCCCTCGATGCCCGTGTCCTCGCACCCGCGGACGCCATCCACTGGCCTGTCCCACACGATCGCGGCCTGCGCCATGGCGACTCCATCACCCTCGGAGCCTCGGCCTTCGACGTGCACCACGCACCGGGCCACACCGACGACCACATCGTGCTCCACGCGCCAGGCATCCTCATCAGCGGCGACGTCTTCTTCGTCGCGGGGGCGGGCAACTGCCGAAACGGCGGAGACCCCGGCGAACTCTACCGCACCTTCCACCAGCGTCTCGCCCACCTCCCCGACGAGACACGATTCCATCCCGGACACGACTACGCCAGCAGGAACCTCGCCTTCTGCCTTCATGTCGAACCCGACAACGGCGCCGCCGCCGCGCTTCGCGAACGCATCGCCGACCATGCGCGCAGCGACGGCCCCGTCCTCACCACCCTGGGGGAGGAGCGTGCCTACAACCCCTTCCACCGCGTGCACGACGAAGTGCTCCAGCGGCGGCTCCGCGAACGCTTCCCCGAAGCCGTGGACCACGAGGTACAGGATCCGGCAGAGCAGGCCTTCCGAGCCCTCCGGCACCTCCGGGACAGCTTCCAGGGGCCCTGAATGACGACCCGCAATCCCATCGAAGCCACCCCGCGGAGCCTCCGGATCGCCGCCCTCGTCCTCCCGCTCCTGCTCCTTCTGGGCCTCCTCGCATGGCAACGGCCCGATCCCGCCGCCGGAGTCCTCGTCGATGGCCTGGTGCAACTCGGCGGCGAGCGCGTCGACCGCCGCGCCCCCGACTTCGAACTCCCCGGCCTCGACGGCACCTCGCGACGGCTCGCCGACCACGCGGGACATCTCATCTTCCTCAACTTCTGGGCCAGCTGGTGCGAACCCTGCCGGGAAGAAATGCCCGCCATGGTCAACCTCGCCCGAACCCTCCAGCGCCGCCCCTTCGCCATGGTCGCCGTCTCCCTCGACGAGGATCCGCAGGCCCTCCGCGACTTCCTCGTCCAGGAAGGCATCGACCCCACCAGCATGGTCATCCTCCACGATCCCGAAGGCCGCAGCGCCCGCGAGTACGGCACCGAGCTCCTGCCCGAGACCTGGCTCATCACCCCTCGCGGACGGGTCTTCGCGCGCTTCCAGGGCGCTCTCCCCTGGGATGACCCCTCCGTGATCCGCTTCATGGAACGACTCATGCGCGCCTGGCAACCACCGGCACCCTGACCGGCAGCAACCCGAGCCCCAGGGGGACACGTGGGCACCGTCCGAAACGTCTACACCAACATCCGCTCCCTCCAGTCCGCCATCAAGGATGCGGGCCGGCTGCGCCAGATCGCCACCGTCCTCGCGCGCCATGGCTTCGGAGCCCTGGTCGCACGACTCGGACTGCGCGAGGTCGCCCCGGACGCCGCCGTTCTCCCACCCGCGGACGAGAGCGAACGCCCGGAACCGACCGAACCCGTCGACACCGACCTCCTCGTCGCCGAGCTCACCGACGCCGGACGCGCAGGGGACGTCGAAGCCGCACGACTGGGACTCCCCGAACGCATCCGCCTCGTGTTCGAGGAACTCGGCCCCACCTTCATCAAGCTCGGACAGATCCTCTCCACCCGCCCCGACCTCCTGCCCGCCGACATCCTCGCCGAACTGCAGAACCTGCAGGACAACGTGCCGCCCATGAGCCGCGACGAGGTCGCCGCACAGATTCTCGCAGAACTCGGCGACGAGCCGGAACAGCTGTTCGCCACCTTCGACTGGCAGCCTCTCGCCTGCGCATCCATCGCCCAGGTCCACCTCGCCACCCTGAACCCCGTCGCTTCCACTCCACGGGCCGACGCGGAGGGAACGATGCGACCCCGGAACGAGCGCAGTGCGACCAACGGCGACAACGGTACGGGACCTTCCACGGTCAGCGACGAACACTCCGAAGCGCTCCCAGAGGACTCCAGCCCTTCGGAAGTGCCGCCCGACGCCGCCGCCGCGGCCCCCGAGGTCGTCGTCAAGATCCAGCGCCCCGGGATCGCCGCGACCATCCAGAGCGATCTCCATATCCTCCACTTCCTCGCCAGCAGGGCCGCAGCAATGCTGCCCGAGCTCGAACTCCTCGACCCGGTCGGCATCGTCGGCGAGTTCGAGCGCGCCATCCTCAAGGAGATCGACTTCACCCACGAACTCCAGCATATCCTCCGCTTCCGAAGAAACTTCGAAGGGTACGAAGGGGTCCGTATCCCGCAGGTGCACGCAGGGCTGTGCACCGAGAGCATCCTCGTGATGGAGCGGGTTCGCGGCGTAAAGGTGACACGGGCGCCCGCGGAACTCGGGATCGACCCCTACGAAGTCGCGCCCAGAATGCTTCACGCACTGTTCAAGATGATGTTCCGGGATGGCTTCTTCCACGGGGACATGCATCCGGGAAACATCCTCATCGACGAGGACGGGACCATCGGCCTCATCGACTTCGGCCTGATCGGCCGTCTCTCCCCGCAGCAGCGGGACAACGTCATGGACATCCTCGTGGGAATCAGCCGTGAGGACTATCCCCTCGTCGCGAGGATCTACTTCGAACTCGGCATCAAGGAGCCCGGAACAGGTTACGACTACGAACGCTTCGAAGGGGACGTGATCGAGATCATGGAGCAGCACATCTCGGGCCGAACCCTGAATGACATCGACATCGGATCCTTCTTCGCGGCCCTCGTGGAGGGCTGCATGCGCCACCGGATCCGGATGCCTCCCACCTACACCATGGTGTTCAAGGCCCTCGTCACCGTGGAAGGCATCGGCCGAACCCTCGCCCCGCGCGTGAACTTCATCGAGGAAGCCCAGCCCTTCGTGAAGGAGATCCTGCTCGAGCGATACGATCCGAGAAGGTTGATGCAGGAAGGGGTGCAGACGCTCGATGCCCTCACCCGGTTCCTCCGGTTCGCACCCTGGAACGCCCAGCAGGTCCTTCGGGATCTCGCGCACGGGCGGCTCGTCCTCAGCACGGAGTTGCACAACGCGAACGTTCTCGGGGAGGCCGCCGAGAACGCATCCGTTCTCCAGGGGCGAGCCATCGTGGGCGGAGCGTTGATCGTGGCCGGGACGGTGGCTCTCCCCCACGGTATCCCCCTCTTCTGGGGAGTGACCCCCCTGTCGCTCACCCTCTTCGCTCTCGGTGCGCTCGCCGCGAGACCCGTCTTCGTTCGCTGGAGAAAGTCGCGCTGAGTTGCCGGCGGGTTGCCCATGGCGCGTCCGTACCCCGAGCCCTAAGGGAGTCGGACGGCGGGGACCCGAACCGCGGGGTCGGGAAGAGAAACGCCGAGCGCCGGAGCCGCCGATGCCGAGACGAGCTGACGCCCTGATTCCCCTCTCGTGGGACCATCATGCCACCCTCATGGTGGTGCGAACCATCCTCCGGACCCTCGATGGCGATGCCCGCTTCGGTCAGCCCTGCCCGGACCGAATGCGGGAGATGGTGAACCATCTCTGGGAAGAGAAGCTCCAGGGGCACTTCGACGATGAGGAGAGCGTGTTCGGGACGGCCGCCCGAGCCACCCGCGACGACACGCTCATCGACATGGCGGCTCGCCTCGCGCAGGAACACGCGGCGATCGCCGCTGCCGTCCTCCGGCTCGAGCGCGCCAGTCCGGACGAGCTCGCTGCACGGCTCGAGACGGTGGCGAACCTGCTGGACCAGCATGTGCGCTGGGAAGAGAGGACATTCTTTCCGGCGCTGGAGCGATCGCTGCCCGAGAGCACACTGCAGGATCTGGGAATCCAGCTCGTGGGTCGCCGAACGAAGCAGGGCAGGGGATCCACGCGCGAGGGCCTCGCGGTCCGGGGAGAGCTCTTTCCGGGCTCCTGAAGGGCCGCCCCCACGCGGCGATCATGCACCGCATGACGGCCGTCCGGGAACTGTCGCCCTCCCGGGTGGTCTGATCCTTTCGGTGGCGCGCCAGTTGCGCTATCCTCTCTGCAGGAGGACCCCGTTCGCTCCTTCACAGGGTCCCGTTCCCCCGTCAATCCGAGAACACCCATGAGCAACGCCCAGAGAAAGAGCGCCATCGCCTCCCTCAAGGAACTCGAGAACCTTCCGGAGTCCGAGTCCGGCGGTCAGCGGGCACGGGTGTCCCAGCAGGGCGCGCAGCGACAGAAGAATGCACCGAAGACGCAGGCCATCAGTCTGCTGGGCGACATTCTGTCCGAGACCGCCGCCGAAGCCGAGGCCGAGCAGAAGGCGCTCGAGGAGGAACTGCGGCGAAAGAAGGAGCAGGCGGCGGCCTCGGCACGGGCCGAGAAGGAAGCCCGTGAACGGGAGCTTCAGGAGCGGGTGCTCCAGGAGGAGCGCCGGCTGCGGGAGATGGAAGAGCTGCGGCGCAAGCAGGAAGAGGTGATGCGCATCGAGCAGCTCAAGGCCGAAGGGAAGTGGGTCGAGCCCGAGCCCGAACCGCCGAGACCCGCCCCGCAGCCGAGCCGCCCGGTGATGACCACGAGGGAGGTGCTCGCCGTTCAGGCGAAGGAAAACCGCGGACGAATGCTGGTCCTCGCCGCCTCACTCGTCCTGATGGGGGGCCTGGGCGGAGGAGCCGCATGGTTCATCTCCCAGCAGGAGTTCGTGGATGGCTCGTCGGCACACACCAAGCTCGCAGCCGATGTGCTGGTGCTCACCGATGCCGTCGCCGAAGTCGCCTTCACTCCCATTCCGGAGCGCGTGGAGGAGACGGCCACCCCCGCTGCCACGGAGACGCGCCGACCCGCCTCGAGGGGTTCCACGCGCACCGCCCCCACTCCTGCGGCGCAGCCCCTCCAACTCGGCGGTTCCGTTCGAGGACGAGACTGACCCCATCCGGCACACGATCCGGCGCGGCTCCACAGGGATGCTCGCCGTACCGCCACTCGCCGGTGGGTCCTCAGCGACCGACGACCAGCGACTGCCCCACGTAGATCGTGGCGTTCGCGTCCAGATTGTTCCAGCGCACGATGTCCGCCGATCGGACACCGAACCGGCTGGCCAGCCCCATGACCGTGTCGCCGGAACGAACCGTGTACGTTCGCCGGCGAGCGCGCTGGACCTGAGCCTCCTCCTGCTGCCAGGCCTCGTGCTCGGAAGAGTGCAGCACGATCGCCCTGACCTCATCCTCCGTGCGGACCCGACTATGGCCCAGAACCCGATCGTCGGCGAGGAACACCTGCAGGGTCATTCCGCTCCAGAGAACCGCATCGGGGTCGACGTCGTTCCAGGTGCGGAGTTGGTGTACGCTGACCCCGAAGTGACGCGCGATCTCGTGCAGCGAGTCGCCGGGGTTGACGTCGTAGAAGACGCGGACACGGCCCGGGTAGTCGAAGGCCTGCGCCGGAAGCAGCACGACCGGAGGCCGTGACGGGCTGGATGGCGCCCCGGGGCGACGCCCCGACAGCGGCACAAGAACCTCGGTGCCATACGCCACCGGACCGCGCGCGGGCAGATCGTTGATGTGACGCAACACGCGCTCGGGAACGCCCGCATCCCGGGCGACGTGTCCGATGGTCTCTCCGAATCGAAGGACCACGCGCTCGTGCGTGTCTCCGAATCGACGCCGGTACTGGTCGAACTGCTCCACGAAGCGACCGGTCATTCCTTCGGGGATGCGCAGCGGCCACGTGGACACGTCGCTCGGGGTTTCGGGTGCGAGCAGGGCCGGATTGAGACGCCGAAGCTCCGCGAGGTCGATTCCGAGTGCGGATGAGACAAGCGACAGGCGGACACCCCCTCCGATCTGCACCTCGTCCCAGGTCCAGGCTTCGTCGTCCACGACACCGTCGAAGCCGAACACCTCGCGCTGTCGGTCGATGATGGCAATGGCAAGAAGACGCACCGCGTAGTTGCGGGCTCCCCGAAAGATGGCCCCGTACTGATCCATGGACCAGAAGTCGTTCACGTTGTGCTGGCGAATCTGGCCCCGCACGTGTCCCGGGCCGGCGTTGTACGCAGCGAGTGCAAGGGGCCATGTGCCGAAACGTTCGTGGTTCTCGAGCAGGTAGGCGATCCCGTGCTCGGTGCTGGTGGTCATGTCCCGCCGCTCGTCCACCCTGCGGTCCACCCGCATGCCCATGCCGCGGGCGGTCCGGGGCATGAACTGCCACAGTCCGACCGCGCCAGCCCGGGAGACCGCCTCCGGGTTGAAGGCGCTCTCGATCGCCACGACCCACAGCAGATCGCGGGGCGCCTGCTGCCGATCGAGTTCCTCCTCGATCATCGAGCGAAACCGGCCTGCCCTGGCGAACCAGCCCGTGAGCAGACGTCGTCCTCGGGTGCAGTAGAACTCGAGCCAGTGCAGCAGGGGTGGATGATCGATACCCCTCAGGTCGAGGGGCAGGTCATCGAGATCGATGTCCTCCGGGTCGAAGCACTCCGGCATGAACTCGGTATCTTCCGGCGACCCGTCGAGAGGACGCGCGGCATGGGCCGATGGCACAGGACCTCCGTCCCTTGCCGGAGCCCCCGGGGGAGGCCAGGCATCGATCCAGCCGCCCGGGCCCCAGCCGACGGGGAGATCCGCACCGGGAATCCCACTGAAGTACGCCTCCTCGAGCCTGAGCATCTCCCCCCAGTGGGCCGAATCGGTGTCCTCCGCGCTGGCATACGCTCCCGGCAGCAGAAGGGTGAGGGCCACCCACGCGGCCATGGCGAGCCCCTCGCGCCTTCGCTCGGCAGGGGCATCGGGAATGGAGCTCGGAACGAAAGGGTTCATGCGTCGAGGGATCCGTGGCATGGAAGGCCGGTTGCCGGCGTTCGCGTAGCGCCCACGGTACCCGTCGTCAACGAGCCGCCGCCGAGGCACTGCCGCTCGGCAGCCCGGCGGCCTGTCGCGTCTCGCCAGCAGTCAGTGAGTTCCTTGCGTCTCGTCTTCGCCATGCTGTTCGTGACAGGTCTCCTGCCCGCCGCCTCGTGGGGCATGGACCTCGGGACTCCTGGCGCCGTGCAGCAGTACTGCAACGGCGTCGGCCCCGATCCGCCGGAGGAGGTGCTGAATGCCTGGCGACGCGGATGCGCCGGGGAACAGCAACCGGCCCCGGAGCGAGCGCTCGAACATGACTCGCCGGCGGCCGAGGTGGTCTACATGGCTCTGCTCAGCGCGCGGGAGGCCGCCTGCGGGTCGCACCCGGCGCACCGCGAACGCGATGCCGTGGACGCATGGATCCGCGAGCGTCACGCGCTCCTGTTCGGGCAGGCGCGTCTGGCCGTCCCGGGAACGGATCTGGAACTTCACGAGGATCTGGGCGTCGCAGTCATGACCCTGGATGAGGAGATACCGGTCGCCTCGGGGACAGCCGCGGTCAGGCTCCATGGTCCTCGACGTGTGATGCTGGACCTGGCGCCCACCGAGATCGAAGAGGTGAGATCCCTGATGTGGATGGAGGACCTGGCCATCGTCCTTCACCTGATGCCGTACCCGCCGGAGCCTGCCACCTCGGAGCGGGGCGCAGCGTACTGCGATGAATCCGGGGACATCCCCGTGATGAATGTGCGCGTTGCCGGTGTGTCCCTGACCGACGGCACAAGAGGTGAGGTCATCGTGACGCACCGTCAGGCCTTGCTGGTGGCCGCGGACCTGACCCGGGACGTGCGGGCGTCGGTGACTTCGCTGGACATCGAGAGCACCTACCCGTGCACGGTCCGCGAGGCGGAGCTCATTCGTCTCGCCGTCGAGGTGACCGCCAATCGCTGCTATGCAGCCGCTCTTCTGGAGGACGGCGCGGTTCGCGGAGCCCTGGTGGTGGGTTTCGAGCTGACGCCGGAGGGACGTGTTCGTGCTCCGCGGATCCTGATCGACGTGCTCCAGCAGGACGATCTGAGCGCCTGTCTGCTGGCCGAGATGACACGCCTGCGGCTGTCCCGCTCCCGCACCGCCGATGCCTTGCGCCTGCGGTCGTCGGTCGTTTTCGCGTTGCCCGAATCTGGCGAGCGTCCACCGCTTGCACCGACCGAATCCTCCGAGTAGGGCACGGTTCGGGTGGCCCGAGTCACCGGGTCCCATGACGGTGGTCCGTCCTCCGTCCAAGGCAGGAGCCTCCATTTTGGCGTCAGTTCGTCCGTTCATCGAAGGGGTTGGGCAGCGTACGATCGGAGCGATCGAGGGAGTGGGACTATGGGGTCTCGTCACCCTTCGGGCGCTCCTGATGGCGTTCAAGCCGCCCTTTCGTATTCGCGTCTTCTTCGAGGCGCTGGAGGATGTGGGCGTCGGAAGCCTGGGCATCGTGCTGCTGACCGGCGTGTTCGCAGGTGCCGTGTTCTCCCTGCAGTCCGTCGCGGCTTTCCGGCTCTTCGATGCCGAGTCCCTGGTGGGCACGACCGTGGCCCTGACGCTCAGCCGCGAGCTCGGCCCGGTGCTCACCGGGCTGATGGTGGCAGGGCGCAGCGGGTCATCCATGGCCACAACCCTGGGAACCATGCGGGTGACCGAGCAGATCGACGCCATGGAGGTCATGGCCGTCGACGCAGTCCACTACCTGATCACGCCCCGAATCGTCGCCAGCATCCTGATGCTTCCGCTGCTGGCCATCCTGTTCACGTTCGTGGGCATGGTGGGCGCATACGGGGTCGCTGTGGGGATGATGGGTGTCGACCCCGGGATGTTCGTCGGCAACATTCAGGTCATGGTGCTGCCGAGTGACATCACCAACGGTGCGATCAAGGCAGCGGTCTTCGGTCTCGCGGTCAGCGCCATAGGCTGCTACAAGGGCTACACGGCCTCGGGGGGAGCGAAGGGGGTGGGTGAGGCAACCACAAGCGCAGTGGTCCTCGGCTCCGTGGCGGTGCTGGTGCTCAACTACTTCCTGACGTCCATCATGTTCATGTGATGAAAGAGTTCCTTACCCCCTTCAAGGTCGGCCTGGTCGTGATCGTCGGCGTCCTGGCGTTCGCGTACATGGCCGGCAACGTCAGCCAGTCCGTCTTCCGGGGAGACGACGGGTATCGCGTGAGCGCCGTTCTCGACGACGCCACCGGTCTGGTCGTCCGCAGCCGCGTGATGATGGCCGGTATTGCGGTGGGAGAGATCGACCGCATCGAGCTGGATGGTGCCCGCGCCCGGGTGACCCTCCGAATTCGGGAGGACATCGAGCTGCGTGCGGGCGAGTGGCGGACGAACGAACAGGGCGAGATGGCGCTCGTCGACATGGCGACGCTCGCCAAGAAGCAGGCCTCGCTCCTCGGCGACTACTTTCTCGAGGTGACGCCCGGGTTGCGTGGGGACATCCTGCGCGATGGTGACGAAATCCCCCACGTGATTCGTCCGATCGGCCCGGACACCCTGTTCGAGCAGATGGATGCCATCGCCGGCAACGTGGAGGCGCTGACCGACGACGTGAGGGCCGTCACAAGCACCTTCGCCCAGGTGTTCGGCGGCCAGGACGGCGTGGACCGGGTCGACGGGCTGCTCGCCGAGCTCGAGACCATGGTCGAAGCGCTGGCCGGCATCGCGACGGAGAACCGTCAGTCCCTCGCGGCCATCGTCGGGAACGTGGAGGCCATCAGCGCAGATGTGCGTCAGTTCACGGCGACGGGGGGGCAGTCGGTCGAGGCAATTCTCGCGGACATCGGTGCCATGACCACGGAAATGCGCTACATCATCGGCCAGAGCTCCGGAGACGTCTCCGAGGGAATCGGCACCCTCATGGGGACGCTGTCGAGCATGCAGCTCGCCCTCGACAACCTGAACTACAGCCTCGAGAACGTGCAGGTCATCACGGACCGCATCGCCGACGGGGAAGGGACGGTCGGCCGGCTCATCAACGACCCCGGAATCTCGAACGAGGCGGAGGCGCTTCTGGCCAATGCCAACGAGCTGATCGGGGGATTCAATCGAATCGAGACCTGGCTCGAACTTCGAAGCGAGTACGGCTTCAACGAGCGCGCGTTCAAGAACTACCTCGGCGTCAACCTGCGCCCGAATCCCGACAAGTTCTACATCTTCGAGTTCGTCGATGATCCTCGCGGCCGAACCGAAGTCACGCGCACCAGCCTCGTGACCAACGACCCGGAGTTGCCTCCAACCCTGTACGAAGAACGGACCGTCACCAGCGAAGCCTTCAAGTTCAGCCTCCTGCTGGGTCGACGCTGGCCGCTGAATCCTCAGCGAACCTGGCTCGTCGGAGGCCGGTTCGGGCTCATCGAGTCCTCCGGCGGCTTCGGCTTCAACATCTGGGGATTCGACGAGCACCTCGAATTGCGCGCTGACGTGTTCGACTTTCCCCAGAACGACTATCCCAGGGTGAAGGCCTTCGCCATGCTCAGTCTGGGCGCCTTCCTGCCCGAAGTCCCGATCCTGTCCAGCATCTTCCTCCAGGCCGGCATCGATGACGCCATGAATCCGGCTCCTCGCGACTTCTTCTTCGGTGGCGGGCTGAGCTTCAACGATCGCGACCTGAGGAACATTCTCATCGCGGCCCCGTCGCCCTGAGGAACGCACCCATGATCGTCCGGATCCGGCAGCTCCGGGAAGGCCACAACCCCACGGCCTTCACCATCGAGAACCCGACCCTCGACTCGCTCCTCGCAGAGGTGGACGACCTCTACGCAGGCGGAGCGAGTGCGCTTGATGTTCGAGTCGATCTCCTCAGAACGCGTGACCTTGTCAGGATGACCGGCGCCGTGAAGGGCGACCTTGCATTCGACTGCGCACGGTGCCTCCAGCGCGTCGAACGGTCCCTCGACCTGCCCGTGCGGTGGACCTTCGCCCCGCGCGCCATGCTGGACCGGGACGTCATGGCGGACAGCGAAGAGGGCCGTCGGCTCGATCCCGAGGATCTGGAGGTATCCTTCCTGTCCGGCGACGAAGTCGATCTCGTCGATGTCGTGAGGGAACTGTTGCTGCTGGAACTCGACCCCGCGCCGACGTGCGGCGTTGACACCTGTCGGCCGATGACGTACAAGCCGTCGCCCTCCCTCGATCCGGAACAGGTCGAGGGACACCGCTCCGATCCCCGCTGGCGTGCCCTCGAGGCGCTGCGGGGGAAACTGGGCGATGGCGACGCCAACTGACCCGTGCCCGTTCGGTACGGAACCTGCGCGGCCGGCGCTGACTCAAGCCGGCGAGGGAGATGACGACATGGCCGTACCCAAGGGAAAGACCCCCAAGGCAAAGACGCGTAGCCGTCGCGCCAACCATGACCGCCTCGCGGCAAAGAACGTCGTGTGGTGCTACAGCTGCGGTGCGCGCAAGCTGGCACACCGCGTGTGCCTGAGCTGCGGGACCTACCGGGACCGTCAGATCCTGCCGGTGGTCGAGCGCTGATTCCCCCTCCGCGCGAGGAAGAACGATGCGCATTGCCATCGCCGCGGATCATGCCGGGGTCGACGTCAAGGATGACCTGAAGCGATTCCTCGCGACCCTGGGCCATCAGACCGAAGACCTCGGTCCGCAGTCGCGCGAGAGCGTCGACTACCCCGACTTCGCCCATCACCTCGCCAGAGAGGTGGTCGAGGGAAAGGCCGACCGGGGCGTTCTCATCTGCGGCAGCGGCATCGGGATGTCCATCGCGGCCAACAAGGTGCCCGGGGCCCGGGCTGCGCTCGTGCACGATGCCTACACCGCACGCATGGCCAGGCAGCACAACGATGCCAACATTCTCGTGCTCGGCGCCCGTGTGCTCGGGCCTGATCTCCTCAAGGACTGTCTGCACGTCTTCCTGAACGAAGACTTCACGCCCGGAGACGATGGTCGGCATCTGCGGCGGGTGCAGAAGCTCGAGCTCCACGGCGAACGCTGAGCCATGCGTTGTCCCCGCTGCGGCCACCTCGAGGACCGAGTCGTCGACAGCCGTCAGTCCCGCGAGGGCGAGAGCATCCGGCGTCGCAGGGAGTGCATGCAGTGCACGTTCCGCTACACCACCTATGAGCAGATCGAACTCTCGCTCCCTGTCGTGATCAAGAGTGATGGGCGACGGGAACCGTTCCAGCGCCAGAAGCTGCTCGGTGGCCTCCGCCGCGCGGTCGAGAAGAGGCCCATCTCCACGGAAACCCTGACGGCGGTCGTCGAACGCATCGAGCGAGATCTGGCAGCCTCCGGGGAGAGGGAGGTGGCCTCGCGCCGCATCGGCGACGCCCTGATCGAGGAGCTGCGCGAACTCGACGGCGTGGCCTGGCTGCGCTTCGCCAGCGTCTATCATTCCTTTCAGGACATTGGAGAGTTTCTCGCTCGGGCCAGCGACGCCCGAAACCACGAGGATTCCTGAACGGGAAGGGAGTCCCGCATGACTGCACAGGACGAGGCCGACCGCGATCGGTACTACATGCGCATGGCGCTGCGGGAAGCGGCCAGGGGCCGAGGGTCGACGCGACCGAACCCGATGGTGGGATGCGTCATCGTACGGGATGGCAAGGTCGTGGGCTCCGGCTTCCATGTGCGGGCCGGCGAGGACCATGCCGAAGTGGTTGCGCTGCGCGCCGCAGGCCCGCTCGCGCGGGGAGCCGAGGTGTTCGTGAACCTCGAACCCTGCAGCCACTTCGGACGAACCCCGCCCTGTAGCCAGGCGCTCATCGATGCAGGAGTGCGGCGCGTGGTCGCGGGCATGATCGACCCCAACCCCCGGGTCTCCGGGCGGGGCCTCGCACAGCTGAACGCGAGCGGGATCGAGACCACCGTGGGTGTCCTGGAAGAGGAGGCCCGTCGCCTCAACGAGGGCTTCGTGCGGCACGTGTCGGATGGGCGACCGTTCATCACGCTCAAGCTCGCCGTCTCGCTGGACGGCCGCATCGCCACCCGGACCGGAGACAGTCGCTGGATCACGGGAGACGCCGCAAGACGTGACGTCCACAGGCTCAGGGCACAGTCCGACGTCGTCCTCGTGGGCACGCGGACGCTACGCGCCGACAACCCCCGGCTTACCGCGCGGGACGGCGAGACACTTCTCCCGCACCAGCCCGTTCGGGCAGCGATCGATGCGCGACTCGGTCTTCCGGACCACTGCGGCCTCCTCGACACCGAACCGTCGCCCGTGCTGCTGTTCTGCGGGCCTGAGGCACCTCGGGAACGCATCCACGTGCTTCGGCAGAAGGGGGTCGACGTTGTCGTCCTTCCCGCCGACGATCAGGGGCAGCTCGTGCTGACCGAGCTGATCGCCGAGCTCGCACGCCGAGATCTGCAGACGCTGCTCGTGGAAGGCGGCGGTGGCCTGGGAGGGGCGCTACTCGATCTCGACCTCGTGGACCGTGTGCTGCTCTACCAGGCCCCGCTGCTCATCGGTGGCGCCGAGGCCGTCCCTGCCATCGGCGGCATGGGGGCCGCCACGATCGCCAGCGCTCTTCGCGCACGCACGGTTCGTCGCGAGACCCTCGGAGAGGATGTGCGCATCGAGTTCGACCTTCACTGAGTCGGCCTCGCTCGAAAGCGATTCGGAGAGGTGCTTGCACTCGCCTCCGGCCGACAATAGTCTCTCGCGCCCCGTCGCCCGGGACGGTTCTTTGTCACTCCCCACCGGTCATCATGTTCACGGGCCTCATCGAAGACATCGGAAGTGTTCGGCGCGTCGAGCGGTCCGGTCGGGACAGCAGGTTCGTCTTCACGACCACCATTCCCCTGGCCGATGTTCAGCCGGGTGACTCGATCGCGGTCAACGGGGCCTGCCTGACCGTCACTGAGATCGATGGAGCGAGCTTCGCCGCCCTTGCATCGTCCGAGACGCTCGAGCGCACCGCGCTTGGTGAACGGAGAGCCGGCGATCACGTGCACCTCGAGCGTGCACTGCGGCTCGGTGATCGCCTCGGAGGTCACCTGGTGCAGGGCCATGTGGACGGAGTGGGCACGCTCGCGAAGCAGGAGCAGGATGCCAGAGCCTGGCATCTGTGGTTCCGGCTCCCCGTTTCCCTCCTTGGGGAGGTCGTCGAAAAGGGCTCCATCGCCGTGGACGGTGTCAGCCTGACCGTGAACGCGGTCGAGACGGACAGGGTGCGCCTCACGATCGTCCCGTTCACGGCCGAGAAGACGACGCTGACCCGGATGGCGGTCGGAACGAGAGTGAACATCGAAACCGATGTGCTGGGCAAGTACGTCGCTCGTCAGCTTGCGCTGAAGGGGGCCGATGGCTCCCTGAGCGGACTGCTCCAACGTTACGGATACCTACCGAGTGAGGACGCATAGCCATGTCGAGAGCGACGATGGACGAGACAATTGCCGCCATCCGGCGCGGCGAGATGGTGATTCTGGTCGATGACGAGGATCGCGAGAACGAGGGCGACCTCGTGGTCGCCGCAGAGAAGGTCACGCCGGAGATCATCAACTTCATGGCCAAGTTCGGCCGTGGACTGATCTGTCTCAGCCTGACGGATGAACGGCTCCGGGAGCTGCAGATCCCCTTGATGGTCGAAGAGAACTCCGCGCAGTTCGGAACCGCATTCACCGTGTCCATCGAGGCGCGCGATGGCGTGACCACCGGAATATCAGCCGCAGACAGGGCACATACGATTCAGGTGGCCGTGGCGGATACAACCCGTCCGGAAGACCTTGTGCGACCCGGGCACATCTTCCCCCTTCGGGCCCGAAGGGGAGGGGTGCTCGAGCGGACCGGGCAAACCGAAGGTTCGGTGGATCTTGCCCGGCTCGCAGGGCTGAAGCCGGCGGCTGTCATCTGTGAGATCCTCAATGACGACGGTTCCATGGCCCGAATGGAGGATCTCGAGGTGTTCGCAAGGGAGCATGGCTTGCTCATCGCGACAGTCGAAGAACTCATCCAGTATCGGCTCCAGAGGGACACCCTGGTCGAGCGGGTCCTCGAGACCCCGTATCCCTGTCGCTATCACGATGGCTTCCGCGTTCGCGGCTACCGAAGCGTCACCGATGGTACCGAGCATCTGGCCCTCGTGCTGGGCGATCCCTCCGCAAGCGAGGAGCCGGTCGCCGTTCGCGTGCAGCATCAGTGCACGGTCGGTGACGTGTTCATGGGGACGGCCTGCGGCTGTGGGTGGCAGCTCCATGGTGCAATGGAAGAGATCGCGAGAAGAGGCTGCGGAGTCCTGGTCTACCTTCACAAGCCCGAACTCTCTCGTCTCGACGCGGTCCGACGGTATGTCATGACCGAAGGGGCTCGCGAGGAGGACTCCGAGGAAGCCCGCCAGGCTCGGGTGAATACCGTGAGCCCCGAGTTTCGGGACCTCGGGGTCGGCGCGCAGATCGTTCGCGACTGCGGCGTGCGCTCGATGATCCTGCTGTCCTCCAGTGAACGCCGCCTCGTTGGTCTCGATGGATACGGGCTCGAGCTCGTCGACCAGATCCCCATTCCTCCGCCCTCGTGGAAGCCCGTTCCATGAAGATCGCAGCACTCCGATGCATCCTGTAATCGTCGAGGAGAAAAGCCATGCCGCGCCAGATTGACGGACAGCTCCGCGCTGAAGGGTTTCGTTTCGCAATCGTCCTGTCCCGATGGAACGCGTTCATCACGGAACGCCTGCTCGAAGGGGCGCTAGACGCCATTCGAAGGACCGGAGGGGACGTGGACAGCACCCTCGTTGTCCGCGTGCCCGGAGCGTACGAGTTGCCCATGATCGCCGAGCGGCTGGCGGCGAGGAGTGATGTGGACGCCGTCGTCGCTCTGGGGGTGCTGATTCGTGGAGCAACGCCACACTTCGACTACATCGCCGCCGAAGCCACGAAGGGTCTGGCGAGCGCTGCCATGGCCAGTGGGAAGCCTGTCGCATTCGGCGTCCTCACCACGGACACCATCGAGCAGGCGATCGAGCGCGCCGGAACGAAGGCCGGCAACAAGGGACACGAGGCTGCCCTGGCTGCCATCGAGATGGCCGACCTCTATCGGCAACTGGATGACCATGTCGGATAGACGCACCAATGCGGGGCGAGCCGTCCGCGAGCACGCGCTGCGTGTGCTCTATTCATCGGAAATGGCGGGGCTGTCCCCACTCGATGCGCTGGCACGGCATGAAGCCTCTCACGTGGTTCCTCACGTCGAGCCTGCGCCGTCCGAACGAACCCGCTGGTTTCGAATCGAACGGATGGACGACGAGCTGCCGTCCCCGGAGCAATGGGATCCCGTTCGCGACGATGTGACGGCGCTGCTGCGTGAACTCGAAAGTCGGCGTGAGGATGCAGAAGCCTGTCTGCGTCAGGCTTCTCCGCGCTGGCGCCTCGATCGAATGCCGACGATCGATCGGTGTCTCCTCCTCATCGGCGTCACGGAGATGCTGCGGAGTGAAGCACCCAGGTTGCGCCCGGTGTTCCATGACCTGATCGAACTGGCCAAGTGCTATGGGGGCGAGTCCACTCCGCGGTTCGTCAATGGGATCCTGGATCAGGCCCGGCGAAACCGCGGCCTGCCCTTCCGGTAGAACATGAAAGGACCTCGCGTGCTGCTCTCCGGTCCGCTGCCCTGGTGGTGTATCGCCTGGCTCGGAGGTTGTCTTCTTCTGGGCGCTTGTGCGCCCCGGGAGGCCTCTCCTCCTCCCTTTCGCACCCATCCTCTCGGTCCGGGGCATGAGACGGACTTGCCCGGAGAACGGCTGCGCTGGGTCGGGAGTGATGTCGAGCGGCTGGGTGCATTGCGGGTCAGTGCCGGCGGCGTGCGCGTCTTCGATTCGCACATGCGACGCATCGGGCGCATGAGGCGAGGGCCAGCTGGCTGGGAGCTGGTTGACCGGGAGGGTGCAGTGCGGTGCTCGATGGAGCAGCCGTCCACGGACCGCTGGACCCTGAGATGTCCGGGCCACGACGAGTGGTCGCTCGTGCGGGGGGATCGTGAGGAGTGGCACGTTCTGCGGGACGGACTCGGCGTAGGTACGGTCCGGTCGGGAGGTGCGGGGGAGAGCGCCGGGACGGCGGAGTGGCGGAGTGCATCCGGTGCGGAGGGTGAAGTGCGCTCCGGGAGTCCCTTGCCGCCCCTGACCATCGTGGTCGAGCGCGAAGCCTGTGCCGCCGAAGTCCATGTGCGCGACTCCTCCGGGCTCTTCGAGGGCCACTATCGAGGTCGGCGCTGGACGGCGCAGGCCGCAGCGCTTCATTCAGGCCTCCGTCATCGATCGAGCGACCACCACACCGCAGACGAGCCATCGCTCTCCATGCTGCAGGCAGCAGCGTTGTCGTGGGCACTCAACCGCGAGGCCCTCGTGGACGAGGCCCTGCTGCCGTCTTGCGTGACGCGCACAGCGCAGTGACGCCGATCGGGACTCGGGACCGTGACCGCGCCGGTGGACTCACGGACCGCTGACCACGGAGAGCGGGGCGCGTTCAGGGTCCTCGACCCCGGAGACGCCGTCAGCCTCGCCGAAGAGAAGACTTTCCATCGCATCCACCCGCTCCGTGTCCCATCGGTAGATGTCGGCGAGGAAGTGGGTGTCGCCGGTGTCATCGTAGCGGACGACGTAGTACTCGATATGAACCGGAATGGGGTGGATCAGCGACACCCAGCGCTCGTTGTCCGGATCGTCGAACTGCGACTCGATGAAGTCTTCGATCCTGCGGTCGTTCCAGCCGCGATCCAGCCTGAGCAGCAGCCGCGCGAAGTCCATGGCGTCCTGAATCCGGACACAGCCCGAGGAGTAGGCACGGATGGGATGGGAGAAGAGGTGTCGCTGCGGCGTGTCGTGGAAGTAGACGTGGTGCTCGTTCGGGAAGAGGAACTTGACCCGTCCCAGGGGGTTCGTGGGGCCGGGTGGCTGCCGGATCCACTCGCGACCGTCGTCTCCGACCATGAGCTGGTATCCCTGTTCCTCCAGATAGTTGGGGTTCTCCTCGATCCGAGGGTCGTAGTCCCGCTGGCGAATGCCCGGAGGGATGTTCCAGGTCGGATTGAACACGACGTAGCGCATGCTCCGGTAGAAGGTCGGCGTTGCGGTGATCAGCTCCACCTCGCCGGTTCTTGGGTTTCGTGCTCGCCGGTTGCTCCCGATGACCGTACGAAAGCGCATCAGCCGCTCGTCGGCCTCCCACAGTTCGGCGTGGAAGTCCGGAAGGCTGGCCCGGATGTGGCGTCGATCGAAGTCGGCCCCGATCGTGCTCTCACGCCAGCGCTGGAGCGTGACCGCGATCTGGGCGGCCCGACGTTCCGCCGGGACGTTGAGGGAGAAGAGGGTGATTCGATCGACAACGCCGCTCTCCTGGAGCTGATGGGTATGCTGGTAGTGAAGCAGCGCCCGTCGGAGGGCGTGATCGAACTCGGGACTGTCGAGTGCTCCGTCGAAGTAGTCCTCGGCGTGCAACCGCTCACGCAATGTCAGGACCTCCGGCCCCGAGTAGCCTTCCCGCAGTCGATTCGCCGGGACATCGATCTCCGGCCATCCACCCCGCTCGACGTACTCGAGATACCGGACGAGGGAGCGCCGAAGGCCGGCGTACTGCTCCGATGGAGGCTCCAGGTGCTCCATGACGTGCGCGAAACCCGACTCCCGGGCCTCCTCGAACGCTTCACGCTGGAGGAAACGCAGAATCTCGCCACGCTGACTTCGATCGCGAATGTTCCACTCGCGCTCCTCACGGACATCCCGCGGGATGAAGTAGAAGTTCGCCAGCCGCATCTCGGAGGCCATCGCGAGCCACCCGAAGGCGAGCAGAATCTCCAGCTCCGGAGCGGCCATGGCTCCTTCCGCAAGCTTCGTGGCCAGAGCCCGGGCCGCCTCCGAATAGCGGGGCAGGGGGTTGTCCTCGGGATCCGCGAGCAGCAGGCGCGCCAGATCCGGGTGGCTCGGGGCGGTGCCGTCCAGCCCGATGCGTGCTTCGAGCCATTCCCTCAGCCGGCGCTCGTCGTCCGGGCCGATTCGAAGCGCCTCATGGAGCTCGCGCACGAGTTCGTCCCGGCCCAGGGTGGCCATTCGGGCCTCGATCTCGTCGAGGTGCCAGCTCCGGTTGTCCATGCCGTGTTCGCGGTGGGCGTGAGCGAGCATCCGGAAGGTCTCCGTGCCACCTGAGGTGAGCCTGCCTCCGCGCACGAACGGGGGCGTTCCGGAACGATGGAGCTCCGTGAGAAGTCGAACCGCCTCGTCGTCCCAGTCAAGATCCCGGCCGAGCTGGGCTGCGACGGTGTCCCAGCTCGGTGTCTCCACCTGCTGCTCGGCCCAGAGGACGGCACGCGTGGGTGCCTCGATGGCAAAGGTGGCCACGAAGTGCTCGAGTTCCTTTTCGTGCACGATGGCCAGGAGCTCCTCGGAGCGGGAGTCCTGCAGGGCGCTTGAGCAGCCGAAGGTGCTGGCGGACAATCCCAGCCCAAGGGCGAAGGCGAGGAGACGGCGCATGAAGACACGCGTGGAGATGGGGGGCGGCGCGCCGCATGGTGCGGACGCTTCACGGAAGCTAGGGTGGCGCGGGTGCTCTGTCAAAATGGTGGGGTGCGTAAACCGCGCTGGGAGGGCCTCTGTGCGGCGGGCTGACCAATGCCGGCGAGTCTGCTTCCGGCGGCGCGGAGCGTGCTGGGGCTAGCGGCCGATGGGCCGACTGTCCTCGCGCACGAGTTCGGCTCCCTCGTCATCGAGCCGATAGTGGAGATCGAGGTGGGTGTTCCCCTCGAGTTCCACGTACACGCGGCCTCGCCTCGAGACTTCGTCGTCGCGGTGCACGAACGTGAGCTGCCAGCGACCTGCCGAGAGCTCGTGATTGCGCACGATGTGTGTGCCGATGGGGCTCGCGCCAACCGGGTCTCCGACGCGGGCGGCGAAGAGTCGGGTGCCGTCCGGGTCGACACGGAGGCTGAGGAGGGCGGGTTCTCTGGGGATCTCGTCGAGAATCACCCGCTCGAAAATGGTACCGGGGCCCGTGCTGAAGGCCCCATGCCAGGGCAGGTATCCGTCCGCCTCGATGAGGACGGGGTAGTGACCGGGGGCGCGGAGCTGGTGGTTTCGCCCTCGGGTCACCTCGTCTCCGATCGTGACGCGGGCCTGCTGTGGATTGAGCTGGAGCCTGAGCGAGGTGAACAGGTGGACCTGATCGGCGCTTGTCAGTTCGATCAGCAGCTCGTCGTCCTGCCCTTCACGTCGCGACTCGCGAGGCGTGATCCACGCGGTGCTGTCGCGGAACCCCTGCATGCGCACGGTGACGTGCTGCGGCACGCCGGCCGGGACGCTGGTGGTCACGGGCGTGGTTCCCTCGAGGGGTGTGCCGTTGATGGACACGGAAGCCTCTCGCAGGGGCTGACCGCCATGGGTCGTCCGGATGCGGAGGATGCTGGTGGGGAAATCCGGCGCCGGGTCCATCGCTTCGGGCGGTGACCACCCGTCCGGTGCCTGCAGTGGTTCGAGGGACACGGTGAGGGGAGTGCCGGCGGCTTCGGCGGGCAGCACCTGTCGCGAACCGCGATGGCCGTCGAGCACCAGGCCCACGTCGTTGGGCTGCCCCTCGACGAAGGGAACCTCAAGGGGGGTCCGGCCGACGAGCATGGTGCCGTTGAGGATGACGCGCGCACCTTCGGGCTCGGAAGACACGGGGGTCATCTGCACCGGAGGGGGGTCCGGCCGATCGAGTTCTCCGGCTTCGAAGAGCTCCACGGCCTCGATGTCGGAGACTCGGGTGCCGGCGCCATGGGTCGCGATGGTATAGGCGATCCAGGCGATGACGAGGAGCGCGACCATGGCGAACGAGCCCAGGATGAGGCGGCTCTGGCGCTGCTGTCGCATGAGGTCGAGGTCGTCCTCATCCGGGGGCGCTGGCGCATCGCTCTCCGCACCCGGTTCGAATCGTCGGCCGGACAGCTGCAGTTCTTCGGAATCGGTGGGACCTTCCCCACTGGGCTGGAGGGACTCTGCGGGGGCAGTCGTCGGCGCTTCCTCCGGGGAGGGGTCGGGGATCTCGGGCAGGTGAGGTGTTCTCGACGGGCCCGGGTAGTTCGCGCCGAGGAGCGACTCGAGCTGCTCGATGCGATCGGGAAAGATCTCCTGCATGTACTGGGCGACCTGCGCACGGCTGGGCTCGATGCGGGTCTCTTCGAGAAAGCCCTCCAGCTCGTCGGCGAAGGCGGCCGCGGTCGGGTGTCTCTGCCGCGGATCCCGGGCGAGAGCCTTCATCACGATCTCGCCCAGCCGCGGCGGATAGTCATGGCGGGCCACATGCGGGGCCATGACCCGCGCTTCCGAGACAAGCTTGATCGTGAGGACGTCACTCTCCGCCTTGAAGAGCCGTCGCATGGTCGTGACCTCCCAGAGCACGACGGCGAGGGCGAAGATGTCGGAGCGTCTGTCGACCTCCAGGCCCTGGACCTGCTCGGGAGACATGTAGCTGAACTTGCCCTTGAGCTGTCCCTGCCGGACCGTCCGCAGGCGGGACTCGACCTTGGCGATGCCGAAGTCGATGACCTTCGTGTGGCCGTCGAAGGTCAGCATGAGGTTGGGCGGAGAGACATCCCGGTGGACCGGTTCGAGCGGCAGCCCACCCTCGTCCTCGAGTTCGTGGAAGGTGTGAAGACCGCGGGCCGCATCGGCGATGAGTCGCACGGCGATCCGCAGCGGCAGCGGCTTGCCGACGGCGACGCCCCGCTCGGCGATTCGACGAAGGTCCTCGCCCCAGACGTACTCCATGGCGAGATAGTCCTCGCCCTGCACCTGGCCGGCGACGAAGGTCCGCACGAGGTTGGGGTGGTCCACCCGACGCGCCATGCGCGCTTCCTCGACGAACAGGGCTCGCAACTCCGGGTCGCGCACGAGATCCGGGTGGATGCGCTTGACCGCCACTTCGTCGCCCGGCTCTGCTCCGGCCGCGCGTGCCAGCCAGGTGACCGCCATCCCGCCTTCGGCAAGCTTCAGCAGAAGGCTCCAGTCCCCGAACTTCTCGACGTTGTCCATGGTGCGTGTCCTCAGGGCAGCGCAGGTGGTGCGTGGCGCTAGAATCCGGCGTTGAACGGCTGATAGGGCGGGAACCTTCGGATCCGGAACGCGAACTCGATCCGGATCTCTTCACTGTACACCAGGTCGGGGTCCCGGGCATCCCTTGCCATCACATCGGCATGGCCCCGGACGTCCGATTCGAGCTTGCCCGTGAACTCCTCGAACACGAGCGTGCCGATCAGCTCGCTCGACGACCGGCGCGCGTCGGGACAGCGCTCATGGAAGTTGAGGGTGCCGAACGCGGAGTCCCCGAGCTCCCGCGGGCCGATGCGAATCGGCTCGCCGACGCGGCCGGGAATGGACGCGGGATCACGGAAGGCGATGACCACGTGGTCATCGCCATCGAGCGGCCCGGCGTCCGTCTGAATCCGCATGACCGCGGTCCCCTGCACGTTCCGCGTCCAGGTGGCGAACGTCGGTCTCCAGGTCACTTCCCCGAGCTCGCACTCGGGCTGGGACCATGTGCCCTCCACGAGGACACTCGTCCCCAGCTCGGAACAGCTCGGCAGCAGCAGCAGGCACAGCACCAGCGACAGGCACGGGGCCCGAGCGGGCAAGGTTGCCTTGAAGGAGCCCGTCCTTACCATGCACGCCCCCGGATGGCTCGCACCGTGTCTCGTCCGCCACCCCGCGGAAACCCCAGGGAGCCCATGCCCACAGGACCGAAGGACAGGAATCCCGAGAGACCGAAGGAGACGGGTCGCTTCGGGCCTCCGGGCTCGGGGATCAACTGGCTGCTCATCGTTGCGTTTGTCGTTCTCACGGTCCTGCTCGTTCAGGCCCTCGGCACCTCCGCATATCAGGAGGTGAGCCACGCCGAAGTCAAGAGCTACATCGAACGGGGCCTCGTGGAGCGCGTCGAGATCGGCAGCACCCAGCTGGTCGTCTACCCCCTGGAAGGGGCCGAGGACGACGCCGGCGAGGCGCTCGCGCCGATGCGCGCCGTTCGAGTGGCGGCCGACGAGTCGTTGGTTCCTCTGCTCGAGGAACACGGCGTCGACTATCGCGGACTGGCCGACCCGGGCTGCACCGGTGGCCTCATGATGCTCCTCTTCCTGCCGGTCCTCCTGCTGATCGCCTTCTGGATCTTCATGTTCCGACGGATGGGGCCGCAGGGGCATGCCATGGGCTTCGGCAAGGTCAAGGCACGGCTCTACGCGGAGGAAGGCATCAAGGTGACCTTCGACGATGTCGCAGGGGTCGACGAGGCACGCGAGGAGCTCGAAGAGGTGGTCGAGTTCCTGCGCAACCCGGAGCGATTTCATCGGCTGGGAGCACGAATTCCACGCGGCGTCATGCTCGTGGGTCCCCCGGGCACGGGCAAGACCCTCATCGCCCGAGCCGTGGCCGGGGAGGCTGGCGTCACCTTCTTCTCCATCTCCGGATCGGACTTCGTCGAAATGTTCGTGGGCGTCGGTGCGGCCCGGGTCCGGGATCTGTTCGAACAGGCAAAGGAGAAGGCGCCGTGCATCATCTTCCTGGATGAGCTCGATGCCGTGGGCAAGGTCCGAGGTGGGGGAGGACCCATGGGCGGCAATGACGAGCGCGAGCAGACGCTGAATGCCCTGCTCGTCGAGATGGATGGATTCGATGACCGCGCGGGCGTGATCGTGCTCGCCGCGACCAATCGGCCCGAGACGCTCGATCCCGCGTTGCTCCGCCCCGGGCGCTTCGACCGGCAGGTCCTCGTCGATCGCCCGGACCGCAATGGCCGCTGTGCCATCCTGCGAATCCACCTGCGCAGGATCGTGGCCGTCGAGGATGTCGACGTCGAGGACCTCGCGCAGCAGACCACGGGATTCGTCGGGGCGGATCTCGCCAACGTCGTGAACGAGGCGGCACTGCTGGCCGCACGGCGCGGTGCCGAAGCGGTCGCCATGGCCGACTTCCGCCACGCCATCGAGCGCGTGATCGCCGGTCTCGAGAAGAAAAACCGCCGCATGAACCCGATCGAGAAGGAGATCGTGGCCTACCACGAGAACGGGCACGCCATCGTCGCCAGGGCGCTCCCCACGTCGGATCCGGTGCGGCGAATCTCGATCGTGCCCCGGGGGATGGGCGCTCTCGGATACACGCTTCAGGTTCCGCTCGATGACCGATACCTCCTGACGCGCCGCGAGCTTGTCGACCGCATCTGCGGACTGCTCGGCGGACGGGCCGCCGAGGAGGTCGTCTTCGGCGAAGTGTCCACCGGGGCGAAGAACGATCTCCAGCGCGTGAGCGAGATCGCACGGCGGATGATGACGGAGTTCGGAATGTCCGAGGCGATCGGACTCGTGCACCACGGGGCGACCCAGCGGCCGATGTTTCTCGAATCGCCGGAGGGTCATGGCGGTGCCGGCTATTCCGACGAGACCGCCCGGCTGATCGACGCCGAGGTACGTGAGCTTGTGGCGTATTGCCACGACCGTGCGCGTCGGATCCTCCTGCACAACCGCACGTTGCTCGAGACCATGAGCCGGCGTCTGATGGAGGACGAGGTCCTCGAGGACGAGGTGCTGGACGCCTTTCTCTCCCAGGTGATGCCTCTGCCCGAGGACGAGGAGTGGGCGCGGGAACACCGTGCGGGGAAGGTCCCGGTGAGCGACGTCGCCGGTGCTGAAGGTTCCGTCCCGCCCAACGCTCCACCGGCCGGGCCAGTGACCCCCGGGCGGCTCACGGAGCAGGGCTCAGGGGATCGCTGAAGACTGCGCAGACCGGGCACGATCATCGAACGGTCGGGTTCTCCTGGCGGAGCCGCTCGTCCTCCGCGTCCGGATCCGCGAGGTGAAGCGTGGGAGTGGACTCTTCGGCAGATCGCGCCGGCGTTCGACTGCGGAGCGCATCGGCGAGCACACCGGTGGCTGCGTCGGGAACCACTCCACGGGTCACTCGGGTCACGAGGCTCGCCTCGGCCTGCGCACGCAGCGTCCGTGCGGCGGCATGCTCCTCCGCATCCGCAGGAAGCGCAGCCCACCAGCCGAGCAGCCATACGGCCAGACCGAGCAGCACCAGGCCGCGCAACATGCCGAAGAAGAGACCAACCACACCGTCGAACAGGCGAATCAGGCAGCCACCCGAGCGGATGAGCCTCACGCCGGTGCCGATGCCCAGCGCCATCAGGGCGTACAGGAGGAGGCCCGCGGCGAGCGTGGAGAGCGCGGTCACGCTGGCCGGCGCAGCCGCGGGAGCGAGGCCAGCCAGAAGCGGCGCAACCACGACACCGAGCGCCGGAGCGGAGAGCACGGAGACGACGGTCGCGACAAGAAGCAGCAACGGTGCGAGGGCTCCGCGCCGAAAGCCGTGGAGTGCGGCGAGCACCAGCGCGGTCAGGACGATTGCATCAATGAGCATGGCGTGCTTTATCCGCGCCCGACGACCGGGGGGCGGCCAGCCGACCAGAGAAGGCAGCAGGCCAGGAACGGGTCCCCCGCTACCGTAGACTCCGGCCCGGGGAAACCATCATGACGCTCGACCGCAACCTCGCCCTTGAACTCGTCCGCGTCACGGAAGCCGCTGCAATACACGCCGCCCGCACCATGGGGCGGGGCGATGCCACGGCATCCGACGAAGCCGCGGTAGGCGCCATGCGTGCCGCATTCGGCGGGATGGACATCGACGGCACGATCGTGATCGGAGAGGGCGAACGGGACGAGGCGCCGATGCTCTACATCGGCGAGCGCGTGGGCAGGGCCGAGTCCGGGCACCCCCAGATGGACATCGCCCTGGACCCCCTGGAAGGAACCTCCCTCTGCGCCTACGGACGCCCAGGCGCACTCGCCGTCGTGGCCATGGCTCCGGCGGGCTGCCTCATGCATGCCCCTGACTGCTACATGCAGAAGATCGCTGTCGGCCCGTCGGGAAGGGGAGTGATCGACATCACCCGTCCCGCTCGCGAGAACGTACACAGACTCGCCGAGGCCAGAGGGGTCGACGTTGACGACCTCACCGTCGTGATTCTCGATCGACCGCGCCACGCCGAACTCATCGCCGAAGTGCGGGCGACGGGCGCGCGGATCCGCCTGATCGACGATGGCGACGTACAGGCCGCCATCGCCACGGTCGACGACAGCACGGGAATCGACATGCTCATCGGAACCGGAGGTGCTCCGGAAGGCGTGCTCGCCGCCGCAGCGCTGCAGTGCATCGGCGGAGACATGCAGGGGCGGCTCGTGTTTCGCAACGAACGCGAACAGGAGCGCGCCCGGCACATGCTCGGCGCAGAGCGAGACATCCACGCCGTGTTTGATCTCGACGCGCTGGCCCACGGAGAGATCCTCTTCTCGGCCACCGGGGTCACCAGCGGCGACATGCTCCGGGGGGTTCGCTTCAAGGGGAACGGGTGCGAGACGGACTCCATCGTCATGCGGAAGAAGTCCGGCACACTGCGCAGGATTTCCGCGGAGCACCACTTCGAGCACAAGCCCGGCTACTCGCTGGAAGGCCTCGTGGAGACCCCCGGTGCGCGTCTCCTCGACTCCGGAGCGCCCTGAGGCGTGCTGCGCGAACACCCCCTCCCGAGCGCCTTGTGGACACGCGCCCGCAGTCGCTGTTGACAAGCTGATCCGCCGCTCGGTACACCCCTGCGCATGGGCCGGCGCCCGAGGGAGGAAGGACAGTCGATGGTGGACCGCAAGAAAGGCATGACTCCCACAGGGGTAGCGGCTCGAAAGGCCCGAAAGGGACTGCGCCGGTCCAAGACCCTCGTGGCCAGACGCCTGACCACACACGAACTCGAGGAGGCGGAGGACATCCTCGGCGCCGTCGAGCACTTGCGACCCAGCACGCGCAGCGAGTGCGTCGATGGACCACGGCCCTGTCCATGGGTCTCCTGCAAGTTTCACCTGTACCTCGACGTGAACCCCGAGTCCGGCTCCATCAAGCTCAACTTCCCGGACCGTGAAGTGTGGGAAATGAGCGAGACCTGCGCCCTCGACATCGCGGACCGTGGCGGCATCACCCTCGAGGAGGTCGGGGAAATCCTCAACCTGACTCGCGAGCGCATCCGGCAGGTCGAGGCGCTCGGCCTCGACAAGCTCCAGTCGGAGTACGACGAGCTCCTCGGAAACGAGGATGGCTCCTGAACGGGCACACCGTGCTCGCGCTCCCCTTCTCCCTACGCTGAGCCTGGCATCATGACAGACGTTCTCGCCTGCCGACGGGCCCTGTTGTCCGTGTCCGACAAGTTCGGCCTCGTGCCTTTCGCTGCGCGTCTCGCCAGCGCTGGTGTCCAGCTCGTCTCCACCGGCGGCACCGCACGTGTGCTCCGCGACGCCGGACTGGATGTCACGGAGGTTCAGGCCGTCACCGACTTCCCCGAGTGCTTCGACGGGAGGGTCAAGACCCTTCATCCCATGATTCATGGCGGGCTGCTCTTCGACCGGGCGAACCCCGAGCACCAGCAGACGGCCGAACGCCTCGGCGTGACGCCCATCGACCTCCTCGTGGTCAACCTCTACCCGTTCGAACGAACGGTCGAGCGCAAGGACTGCACCTGGGGAGAAGCCATCGAGAACATCGACATCGGCGGTCCTGCAATGGTCCGCGCAGCGGCCAAGAACCATGCAGCGGTGACCGTCATTACGTCACCGGATGACTACGAACCGGTCGTCGCGGCCATCGAGGAACACGGAGGCACTCCCCTGACACTCCGACGGCGGCTGGCGCTCGAGGCCTATCGGCATACCGCACGCTACGACGCCGCGATCGCTCTCTGGATGGCGCAGCAACTGGAACCCGACGAGCTGCTGCCCTCCACGCGACCCGATGCCACGCAGCGTCGAACGCAGCTCCGCTACGGCGAGAATCCCCATCAGTCGGCTGCGCTCTACACCGCGGCCACAACCGACCTGATCGAGAACGCGGATGTCCTGCAGGGGCGGGAACTCTCCTACAACAATCTGGTCGACCTCGATGCAGCAATCGACCTCGTCCGGGAATTCGACGAACCGGCGGCGGCGGTCGTCAAGCACACCAATCCCTGCGGGACGGGACGTCATGCCGAGTCGATCGAGGAGGCTTGGCAGAGTGCCCTCGCAGCGGATCCCGTGTCTGCCTTCGGTGGCATCGTGGCGGTCAACCGGGTCGTGGAGCGGTCCCTCGCCGAGAAGCTCGCCGAACGGTTCCTGGAGGTCGTGGCCGCCCCCGGGTTCAGCGACGAGGCCATGCAGGTACTGGCCACGAAGAAGAACCTGAGGGTAATCCGCTGCGACCCGCGTGCACTCGCTCTCCCGACCCGGGCGCGATCCACCTTCTTCGGCACCCTCGTTCAGACGGCCGATCCAACGATCGCTGCGTCTTCCGAGGCGTGGAACATCGTGACCACGGCGCGGCCGGATGCCCGTCAGGAGGCCGCAATGCGCTTCCTGTGGCGGGTGTGCAAGCACGTGAAGTCGAACGCCATCGTCGTGGGCGATGACTGTCGGACCTTCGGCGTCGGTGCCGGCCAGATGTCCAGAGTGGACGCCGTCGAGCTCGCGGTGCGCAAGGCCACTGCACCCCTCGACGGGGCGGTACTCGCGTCGGACGCCTTCTTTCCGTTCCGCGACGGGCTCGACGCGGCCGCCCGTGCCGGAGTCCGGGCCGTCATTCAGCCCGGAGGGTCCCGGCGGGACGAGGAAGTGATCGCTGCGGCCAACGAACACGGCCTCGCCATGGTCTTCACCGGGACGAGGCACTTCCGGCATTGAGCGCGACGGCGACGGTCAACACCATGGAGTGGGGAAGTCATGATCACTGCAGTCATCGGGAGTGGCGGGCGTGAGCACGCCCTCGTCTGGAAGCTGGGCCTCAGTCCGTTGGTCGAGGAGGTCATCGCCATCCCCGGAAACCCCGGGATCGCTCGGGAGCCCGGGGTCACCTGCGTTGAGCTCGACCCGGGTGATGCGAAGTCGGTCACCGAACATTGCGTGCAGCGCGGCGTTGAACTCGTCGTGATCGGTCCCGAAGCGGCGCTGATGTCCGGGCTTGCCGACCGGCTTCGCGACCACGGAATCGATGTGGTCGGACCCGGCAAGCAGGGTGCAGTCCTCGAAGGTTCGAAGGCCTTCGCGAAGGAGGTCATGATCGCAGCGGGTGTCCCCACCGCCCGGTTCGCAAGGGTGCAGTCTCCCGAGGAGGTGGATCGCTTCATCGAGACGTGGGGTGACGGCGCGCTGGTCGTCAAGGTGGATGGCCTGGCCGCAGGGAAGGGGGTCATCGTCTGTGACTCCGCAACCGAGGCGCGCGAGGTGGCGCTGCGGCTGCTGCGGGAGCGTCCGTTCGGCTCGGCGGGAGATGCGCTCGTCCTCGAGGAGCGACTGCAAGGCGTCGAGACGAGCTACATCGTGCTCACGGACGGCGAGCGCTTTGCTGCGCTCCCCACCTCGCAGGACCACAAACGGCTACTCGACGGAGATCAGGGCCCGAACACCGGTGGAATGGGCGCATTCAGCCCGGCCCCGTTCGTCTCGCGTGAACTGGCGGAGCGGATCGAGCGCGAGGTGATCGAGCCGACCCTGGCCGAGTTGCGCCGCCGTGGGATCGACTTCCGGGGCTTCCTCTACGCAGGACTCATGCTCACCGAGCAGGGCCCTCGTGTGCTCGAGTTCAACGCCCGGCTGGGCGACCCCGAGACGCAGGTTCTCCTCGCGTCGCTTGCAAACGACCCGGTTCCACTCCTCCGGTCCGCTGCCCGGGGGCGCCTGAACCCGGACGGCTTCGGCCCCGAAAGGGCCGCCGCTGTCGTCGTTCTGGCAGCCGAGGGATATCCTGTCTCGCCGCGAAAGGGCGATGAAATCACCGGCATCGAACAGGCCGAAGCGCTTGCCGGCGTGAAGGTCTTTCACGCGGGCACGCAGGTGCAAGAGGACAAGCTGGTGACGGCAGGGGGACGAGTACTCGGCGTCACTGCGGTCGGTGACTCGCCCGAAACCGCGGTTCGCCGGGCCTACGCAGGCACAGAGCTGATCCGGTTCGCTGGCATGTCTCTGCGCCAGGACATTGGCAAGGCGCTCGACCCCTGAAGTGCTCCCGCGTTCCGGTAGCCTGCCGAAACACCCCTCGGCGCCACCATCACCGCGAGGAGCCGAACGACAGGAGCGCCTGGCTCATCCGGCGTGCTGCCGAATCGCTACTTGCCGAAGAGTCGGGACCAGAATCCCTTCTTCTTCGGCTCTTCGTCCTCGGCACCCTCCTCGCTGCCCTCGGGCGAGGTGCCTTCGTCCTCCCCGACCACGGCAGCGAGAAGCGCGTCCTCGTCCTCGGCGGCGCTCCCGTCCTGTGTCGTCGGGCCGCCTTCCTCGGCGTGGCCGGCGCCGATGGAGGCGATGTCGGGCATCGAGGGAGCGGTGGGGACCGCTTCGTGCTCGCCCGTCAACGAACGCAGTAGAGCCGAGACGTCGTGACGGGCCGTATCGATCTGGGACGCACTCCGTGCGGCTCCCTGCGCTGGGCCCGCTTCGCGCAGCGACTCGTCGACGGGCATGTCCGGGACCGTGTCGCGGTGGAGATCCGTAGCATCGGGCGACAGGGTCGGGAGCTGCTCCGGCGCGCTGGCGATCGCCTCCTCTGCTGCGGCATCGGCTCCGTCGGCGTCGACCCCGTCATCATCGGCATGGCCGAGCAGATCGAGCGCCTCGTCGAGGGACAGATCGGAATCGGTGTTCTCGCCGCCTGTGGTCTGCGTTTCCTCAGCCGGAGCTGCAGGGGGGGGGCTCGGAAGTGGGGTCTCGAACGCCGGCTCGGCCTGCCCGCCAGGGCTTGCAGGGATGCCGGACACGGTGGCCGGGCGTCCCATCTCGTCGCGCAGCCGCGCCGCCTCCTGGCCTTCCGCGAAGCGAGGGAGCCCGAAGAGGGTGGACGTCGAACCGCCTGGCGGCGTGTGATCGCCGGTGCGCCGGTCTTCGCGTCCGGAGAGGCTCGGGCCCGATGGCTCTTCGACCGCGGAGAACGAGCCCGATGTTCCCCCGCCGATCTCGTCGAAGATCGAGTCGAGGGAAGATGCCAGCTCGTCGGCAAAGCCACCCAGATCGGCCTTCTCGTCGGAAGGCTTGCTCGCGGCCGTCAGCGACTTCGCCGGCGCTCTCTCCGCCCTTGCGCTCGTGGAGACCGCCGGAGAAGGGCCGGTGACGGCTGCGTGGGGGCCGGAGAGTCTCGGATTCTCCTGCCGCGCGGCGATCATGCGATCATAGAGTGCCTTGCTGCTGCGATCGAGCCGGGTGAACTGGATGACTGCGGCGACCGGCTTGCCCTCCGCATCGCGGCGATGCTGCTTGATGCGCCCCTCGCCCGTCATCACGACCTGATCGTCGGCAATCCGGACCTGAAACGTGATGTCGGTCCCCACGGGCAGCGGACTGCGACTCTTCAGAAGCATTCCGCCGCGCACGAAGTAGGGATGGTAGCCCGCCACGAAGTCATCTTCCGAGGCGAATCGGGTCAACCTGGCGTTGATGGAGGCGCGGGCCGGTGCGTTCGTGTTGTCGCTCACGCGAACTCTCCAGGACGAGGAGGAATGGGCAGGCGCCCGCACGCTTCCTAGTACCGGAAGCCGACGCCAAGGGACAGGGAGTGAAAGCGATCGGTGGCGTCATTGCGCGCCACGACCGTGTTCCCTTCGACGAGGGTGTACTCGAGGGAGAAATGCTGGAAGAGCCACCGTGCATCCAGATAGAGGCCATGCGGGAGCATGATCTGTCCACCGAGCGCCAGGGCAAGGCCGAAGCCGGAACTTGCGTTACCGAACGACTGTGCGGTGCTTCCCGGGTCGACTCCGGGGCGCAGGTGCAGTTGTCCATGCCACTGGATCAGGCTGCCCGTGGAGATTCGACCGGCGAGCCCGAACTCGAGGCTGCGGTAATAGGAACTCTGGAGTCGTGGATTGTAGCCCAGACTCCAGCTCAGCTGTTGCAGGCCGAGCGTGGGCGAGAGGGTGGCCTGCGGGCCGAGTGCAATGTCGTATCCGAGCCCGAACCGTGAGGTCGTGAAGCGCGTCGGTACGTCGACCATGTAGACCCTCCCGCCGGACCGGTAGTCGACCTCCGAAAGAAGCGAATGGCGGCTGATGTCTGCGCGGATGCTGAGCGGAGCGGCCCAGGCCTGGTCGGGAATGGCGATCGCCAGGGGATGGACGCTGGCACGCAGGGCCAGGCCGGGCTGCAAGGGGGCCTGATAGTCAAGTCGCCCGGAGTCACCGTCGATGGTCAGGCTGCGTGAGGACAGCATCGGGTGCACCCCCACGTCGAACCAGCTTGCCGTTGGGGTGGACCCGGAAGCGACAACTGCATTCTGGCCGAATCCCGGAGTCGATGACGTCAGGACCAGCGCAACCAGGATGAACGCGAAGGGAAGATGACGCACGAAACTCATGCCTGACGTTTGGGAGGCGAACCCGGGGAGTGCGGACCACCCTGTTCGAGCATTCCGCCCCACCCTGTACTCGTTCCTTCTTCCACGCCGGACAGGCGGAGCGCAAGATCGTCCGGGTTGCTCGCCTGGGCCAGCGCCTCCTCGTACGTGATGTGGCCCCGTTCCATCAGGTGAATCAGGGACTGATCGAAGGTCTGCATCCCGTACGCGTCCTGGCCGCTGGCGATGGCACCCGTGATCTCGCGGAACCTGTCCTCGTCGAGGATCAGCTCCTTCATTCGCGCCGTGTTCACCATGAGCTCCACGGCAGGGACTCGACCGCGGGCATCGGCCCGGGGCACCAGCCGTTGCGAAACGACTCCCTTGAGGATGCCGGCAAGCTGCAAACGGACGGTCTTCTGCTGATGGGACGGGAAGGAGGATACCACACGGGTGATCGTCTCGGCCGCCTCGGTCGTGTGAAGTGTCGACAGCACGAGGTGTCCCGTCTCGGCGGCCGTCAGCGCGATCTCCATGGTCTCGAGGTCACGCATCTCGCCGACCATGATCACGTCCGGGTCCTGGCGCAGGGCCGCACGCAGCGCGTTGGAGAAGGAGTGGCAGTCGGAACCGATCTCCCGCTGGTTCACGAGGGAGCGACGATCCCGAATGAGGAACTCGATCGGATCCTCAATGGTGATGATGTGGGTCGTCCGAGTGCTGTTGATGTGCTCGATCATCGACGCCAGGGTCGTCGACTTGCCCGAGCCGGTCGCACCGGTCACGAGGATCAGTCCCCGCCGCTCCTCGGCGAGCTGCAGGATGCTCTTCGGAAGCAGCAGGTCCTCCGCGCTGGGGACCTTGTGCGGGATCACGCGGAGGACCATCCCGAACGTCGAGCGCTGCTGGAACACATTGACGCGGAACCGCCCCACCCCGGCCACGCCGTAGGCGAAGTCGATGTCGAGTCGCTGCTTGAACAGCTCCTGCTGAAGGGGGCTCATGATCTCGAGCGCGGTGGACGCCACCAGCTCCGGCGTCAGCCGTCTCGCGTCCTTCAGTGGCAGCAATCGCCCGTTGACACGAAACATCGGCGGGAGGCCGGCCTTGAGGTGGATGTCGCTCGCGCCTCCACGGACTGCAACATCCAGAATCTGGTTCAGATCGATGGCCATGGCCCATGCCTTGAACGGGAAACGGCGCGACTCGAGGCTATGCGAGGTTGTCGCTCCGTCGCGAGACGCCAGCGCCGCCGCAGTTCGCTCCGGTCACAGCACGAACGCTCGGCGCATGTCGACACCTGTCCCCTCCAGCCTAGCGCATCCGACGGTGTCTGTCTTCCCGAATGAAGCCATGGACCGCGCACCGGGCGGAAGGCTCGTCGCCATGGCCCGTGCGGGTCACGGTCCCAGGCGGACGAGGAGTGCCCGGATCCACGATGGCGCCGCGGTGCACTTGCGCTGTTCGCAGCGCAGCGCAGCGGACCCCCCGCGCGGCTCAGCCCGCCTCCTCCGTCTCCGCCGCTTCCGTGGATGCGTCGGTGAGGCCGAAGTGGGCCCTGATCTGGAGCTCGATCTCGCGCGCGATGGCCGGATTCTCCGTCAGGAACGTCTTCGCGTTCTCCCGCCCCTGACCGAGCCGCTCTCCGTTGTACGAGTACCAGGCACCGCTCTTGTCCACCACGCCCAGATCGGCGCCGAGATCCAGCAGGTCCCCTTCGCGAGAGATGCCCTTGCCGTACATGATGTCGAACTCGGCTTCCCGGAACGGAGGCGCAACCTTGTTCTTCACGAACTTCACGCGCGTCCGGTTGCCCACGATCTCGTTGCCGTCCTTGAGCGCGGCGATCCGGCGGATGTCCATGCGCATGGACGCATAGAACTTCAGCGCATTGCCGCCCGACGTCGTCTCCGGGCTGCCGAACATCACCCCGATCTTCAGGCGGATCTGATTGATGAAGATCAGGCAGGTATTCGACTTGCTCAGCGTTCCCGTGAGCTTGCGAAGGGCCTGACTCATCAGGCGAGCCTGAAGCCCCACGTGCGAATCGCCCATCTCTCCCTCGATCTCCGCCTTCGGGGTCAGGGCGGCCACGGAATCGATCACCACAAGGTCGATCGCGTTCGAACGGACCAGCATGTCCGCAATCTCCAGGGCCTGCTCACCCGTATCCGGCTGGCTGACGAGAAGCTCGTCCACATCCACACCGAGTGCCCGCGCGTAATTCACGTCGAGCGCATGCTCGGCGTCAATGAACGCCGCGATGCCACCGGCCCGCTGCGCTTCCGCGATCGCATGCAGCGTCAGAGTCGTCTTGCCGGACGACTCCGGACCATAGATCTCCACGATACGGCCACGAGGAAAACCACCCACGCCCGAGGCCACGTCCAGGCTGATCGCTCCCGTGGGAATGGTGGTGATCGCCGGTACCAGCGCCCCCTCATCCCCAAGGCGAAGGATCGCGCCCTTGCCGAACTGCTTCTCCACACTCTTCAGTGTCAGATCCACAGCCTTTCGCTTCTCCGAAGTCCTGTCCGCCATGCGTCGTCCTCCTGCTCCTGTTGGGTCGGTGCGCCCATGAGGTACTGAGCGCGTGTGCAGTATCATGCCGCGAAGCTGCCCGCAAGGTCCTTCGCAACGGGCGCGGTATCGGATCGGTCATGCGCCCGTTGCACGCCGCCTCGTGCCGGACACCGAAGGCCCGGCGATCATTGACCCGTGCCGAGCCGAACCCGTGCATGAACCGGTGCCCAGGGAGCGGACGTGCGTCCCGACGAGCGCCAGATCACCACCTCGCGGACGAGGCTCTCCCACCCCTCCACCTGCGCCCAGCTCCTCGCGATCCCGCGGAGCTCCATGAACCGGGTCGGAGTGCTCATCCTGCCCAGTCGCATCGCCGGGCGCCACGCGGCCGCCGAGCCGAGCCCCACGGCGCCGGCCGCCGCCCCCAGGCGCTCGCGAAGCCTGCGCAGCGCATCGCCGGCCTCGACCTCGGCGAGCAGGAGGCGTGGAACCTCCTCCGAAGGTGCGAACCCGACACCGGAGACCGAGAAACGGCCCTCCGGCTCGGTGGAGCACACCACCCGAAGCTGCTCCGTGAACAGCCTGACCGCGTCCGCGTCGACGTTCCGCCACCGGAGCAGGACGAGACGGAGATCCTCGGCGGGTGTCCATCGGGGCTCCACGCCGAGCTGGTGCAGGGGAGCCGAAAGCTCCTCCTGAACCAGCAGAAGATTCTCGCAGACGCTGATGGATGGCTCGAGGCCGACGATGATCTCGCTCACGGGCCAGACTCCGACCGACGGGGAGGGTACAGGGCACCGGCATGCACGGGACAGGCCCCGGACGCGCACCCTGTGTGGCCCGACCTTCCGCGTCAACCATCGCAGATGCACGACGTGCTGTTCTTCGGGGTGCCGGAGAGATCGACGGGCCGATCACGCCCGCTCGGCTCGAGGCAGGCGGTGTGCATGAGCCAGGCGTCGAGTACGTCCGCCGTCATCGTACTCCGTCCGATGGAGCGACCGTCACCTCGCGGACGCCCGACAGCCTGTCGAGGGTGTCGGGAGCGCCGTCGCGCAGGCGGAGCAGCATCAGCTCTCCCAGGTTGGCCACCAGGCGCTTGAAGGCGGGACGCGACTGGCGGGCGAACACGGCGAACACCTGCACGGATCCGGACCCGTCGACAGCGGCGAGGTGCACCGTTCCCACGGGCTTGTCTGGCGAGCCACCGTCCGGTCCGGCGATCCCGCTCACCGCGAGCGCCATGTCCGCGCCGGATCGCTGCCGCGCGCCACGTGCCATCGCAAGCGCCACGTCGGCGCTGACCGCACCGCACCGGTCCAGCATGGGCTCCGGCACGCCGAGCTGACTCGTCTTGGCCGCATTCGAATACGTGACCCAGCCCTGCAGGAAGACCGCGGAGGATCCCGCGACGTCCGTGAGTCGGGAGGAGATGAGCCCCCCGGTGCAGCTCTCCGCCGTGGCGACGGTCCACCCCTCCTCTCTTCCCCGCGTGATCACGGCCTCGGCCGGGGTGGCGCACGCCCCGGGGATCGACCAGGGAGAAAGCTCCGAAGCCATTCGCTCCCAGTGCGCATCGAGCTCGCCCTCGTCCGGCCCGCTCCACTCCAGCTCGACGACCGGAAAACGTGCGCAGTAGGTCACCCGGATCGTGGCCGGGAGCTCCACCGCCTCGACGAGCCCCGCCAGCTCGCTCTCCCGAAGCCCGAGCAGCGTGGCGCGCCGGTAGTGGCGAAGGCGCCCCCCGACCAGCAGCGGCAGGACATGTCGCTCCACCATCTCCCGAAACTCCGAGGGCACCCCCGGGAGCGCCACGACCTGCAGCGAGCCGCTCCTGCACAGGAAGCCCTCCGCGGTTCCCGTGCGGTTCTCGAGCGTCGTGGAACCTCGCGGGACGTCCGCCTGGCGAAGGTTGGCCTCCGTGAGCGCGATCCCGCGAAGACCATAGCGCGTCCGAAGGCGCTCCACGAGCGGCTCCCGGCGCTCCAGCTCCACCCCCAGCGCCATCGCAAGCCCCTCGCGCGTGGTGTCGTCGAGCGTCGGCCCAAGCCCCCCGCTCACCACCACGAGCTGCGCGCGCACCCCCAACTCCCGGACGGCCTCCGCGACCCGCGCGGGATCGTCCGCGACCGTGCGGATCTCCAGCAGCCGAACCCCGGCCGCGCGGCACCGGCGCCCAAGCTCCGGACCATTCCGATCCGCGATCCGGCCGTCCAGAAGCTCCTCGCCCACCAACAGCAGTCCCACAGCCATCCGCTCCTCCGGGTCTCCGATCCCATCCCTCCGGACACCACCGCGCCGGCGAGTGGCACCATTGACATTGTCGCGCGCACATGCTAGCTCCCTCCGCCCGCCGGGACGGAGCGCAATCTCCAGCTCGGCGCATTCCCCGTCGAGGAGCCTGGTCTCCGCGCCGGGACGCTGTCGCTCGTAACCTCATCGCCGCAAGCCCGCAACGCGGCCTACGTTCCCTTCGTCTTCGGAGTTCCCGTCGTGGCCAACCACAAGTCCGCCAAGAAGCGCATCCGCCAGAACGAAAAGCGTCGCATCCGCAACCGCTACTGGCGAACCAGCATGCGCACCTCCATCAGGAAGGTCCGTGCCGCCGTCGGCACCGGAAACCTCGACGAGGCCCGCACGAACCTCCAGAAGGCCGTCCGGCTCATCGGCAAGGTGCGGTCGAAGGGGATCATCCATCGAAACCAGGCGAGCCGGCGCATCTCGAGGCTCACCCGGTTCGTCAACCAGGCCGGGAACGGACAGGCGTAGACACCGCATCGGGCGGCAGACCGGAAGGACACGCGCGCCGGACGGGTCCGAGACCACAGCCGATTGCCGCGGCGTCTCGCGTCACCCGACAACCGCCGGAGGTCCGAAGCGGATGCCCGGCTCCTGACCTCCGCCGGCCGGTCCGATCCCCCCAACCCCACGCACGACTCCGGTCGTCCGGTGTGGCGCTCGACCGACCGGTCCGGCGCCGTCCCGATGCATCCGGGCCCGGGTCGCCCCGTCAGGAGCCCTGCTGCCGAGGCGGTCGACAGATCTGCAGCAGCAGGGACTCGAGATGCAGGCGGTCGGGCAGTCGGCTGGACTTGAGCAAACCGTCCGCCTTCGCACAGCGCAGCAGGATGTCCTCCAGCTCGTGCTCGCTGAACGCACGCGCCGCACGCTCCACCGCCTGCACGCGAAACGGCGGACAACCGCACCAGGACGCCAGCTCGCGCCCGCGCAGGCCCCTTGCCCGTCCCGCCAGCGCCAGCCGGAGCTGCCGGAACTGGCGGGCGATCATCGTCACCGCACCGATCGGACTCTCCTGCCTTCGCAGCATCTCATCGATGATCACCGCGCTTCGTCCCAGGTCCCGCTCCGACAGGGCGTCCGTCAGCTCGAAGACACTGCGCGCCCGCGTCTCCGTGATCACCTCCTGCACCAGATCGAGTGTGACCTCGCGGCGCCCTTCATGATCCGGAGCACCCAGATAGAGATCGATGCGCTCCAGGGCACGATCCAGTTCTCCGAGCTGCGTGCCGAGAGCCTCCACCAGCCACGGGGGCACCTCGCGCGCAAGCACGAGCCCCCGCCCCTTCGCCCTTCGGGCCACCCATTGACAGACCTCGCGATCGTACAGCCTCGGGAAATCGATCCGTTCGACCGCCGGCGAGCGCTGGATCCGCTGAACAGCCTTCTGGCGGCCATCCAGCGTCTCGCCCTCCAGAACCAGCAGGGTCGACGCAGCGGCGGCTTCGACGAACGCCGCGACCTGCCCGAGATCCTGCGCGGCGAGGGCGTTCACTTCCCGGACGACCACGAGTCGACGATCGCCGAGCATCGGCACCATGCTCGCCGCCGTCACGATGTCCTCGCCCTTCGCCTCTCCGCCACGGAAGACACTGCGGTTGAACTCGTTGACCTCGACGGACGCGCACAGGCGCTCCACCGCCACCCCTCGCAGGAATGACTCCTCTCCGGTGATCAGGAAGACCGGCGCCCAAGGGCCTTCCTTCGCCAGCCTCCGAAAGAAGGCCCGCCCCTCCTCGATGCGTGACTCCCTGCCTCTCGCCATCCGCACTTCCCCGTTGCCGAGTGCGACCCGGGAGGGATCGCGTTCACCGTCACCCGCACGGGAACGTCATTCCGTCCGGAGAGCAGGGAGTGTGCACGGGCCCCGAGGCCATGACAAGCTGGTCGATGGTTGAAACCGGAGTCTCTCCGGACTATGCCCGCGAACAAGGCGCGGCCCGCGTGCGGGCCCCGGTGGACGCGTCCCGCTCGGACGCGTCCCGAATCGCATCCACGCCATCGCACGAGTGCTCCATGCCCACCGTTCACATCGAAGACGTCCATCGACACGAGGGGGAGACCGTCACCCTCCGCGGGTGGCTCTACAACAGGCGCTCCAGCGGAAAGCTCCACTTCCTGCAGGTCCGGGACGGCAGCGGGGTCATTCAGGCGGTCATGTTCAAGGGTGACGTGGATGAAGCGATGTTCGACGCCGCCCGGCGACTCCCTCAGGAGTCGTCCATCATCGTCACCGGAACAGTGAAGCGTGACGAACGCTCTCCCCTGGGCTACGAGCTCGGCATTCAGACCCTCGAGGTCCTTCAGGAGGCCGAAGAGTACCCGATCTCGCCCAAGGAGCATGGGGTTGCCTTTCTCATGGAGAACAGGCACCTGTGGATGCGTTCCCGCAGACAGCACGCCATTCTGCGCATCCGGGCGGAGATCATCGCTGCCACACGCGACTTTCTCGACGGTGAGGGCTACCTCCTCGTGGACGCCCCCATCTTCACGCCCGCGGCGTGCGAAGGAACGACGACACTCTTCGAGACGCAGTACTTCTCCCGGATGGCCTACCTCACCCAGTCGGGCCAGCTCTACAACGAGGCCGCGGCGATGGCCTTCGGCAGAGTGTACTGCTTCGGGCCGACCTTCCGCGCCGAGAAGTCGAAGACGCGTCGGCACCTGACCGAGTTCTGGATGGTGGAGCCGGAGGCCGCCTTCCTCGAACTGGATGGCATCATGGACCTCGCCGAGCGGATGGTGCGAAGCATCGTCGAGCGTGTCCTCGAGCGGCGGCAATCGGAGCTCCGGCTGCTCGAGCGTGACATCGCCCCGCTCGAGCGCTGCACCGAGCCGTTTCCCCGGGTGGACTATGCCGACGCTGTCGCCCAGCTTCAGTCTCTGGGGTCCGACATCCAGTACGGGGATGACTTCGGCGCTGATGACGAGACGATCCTCACGCAGCAGTACGATACGCCGATCCTCGTTCACCGGTATCCCCGGGACATCAAGGCCTTCTACATGAAGGGCGATCCGGAGCGGCCCGACCGCGCCCTCTGTGTCGACATGCTCGCCCCGGAAGGATACGGCGAGATCATTGGTGGCGGCCAGCGTGAAGACGACTACCAGACCCTCCACGATGCCATCGCGGCCCACGACCTGCCGCTGGAAGCCTTCTCCTGGTACCTCGACCTGCGGCGGTACGGCTCGGTTCCGCACGGTGGGTTCGGCATGGGGATCGAGCGCGCCGTCGCATGGATCTGCGGCCTGCACCACGTCCGCGAGACCATCCCCTTTCCGCGCATGCTCGACCGGATCATTCCGTAGCCACCCGCGAAGCGGGCCGCTGCCGCCGAATCCTCGCGCGCGCGCTCGACCGGATCATCCCGCGACGAACCGGGCTCCCGGCCTGCGCTTGTCGACCACCGGTACCGGCCAGCGGAGACGGGGCCGCGCAGGAGGCTGCTGCCTCGCCTGATCGCTCCGCTCAGGCCTCGGCGTCCACGTTCCCGTCCTCGTCCCCCCGGTGGCGCCTCTGGCGCCGCCACCGCTGCCCATGGCCCAGAAACACGGCGTGCAGAACCAGAAGGGCGCCAGCGGTCAGAACGCAGAGGAAGGCCACGTGATGGGCAGGGGAGGGCGGTCGCTCCACCAGCTCGCCGAGCACACCCACCGGCCCACCACGCAGCTCGGCGAAGTGCACGAACGCAGCAGAGGCCACGCCACCCATGGTCGTGAGAAGGCGAAGGAACGCGCGCCACCACTGCCGCTTGCCCCACGAAAGGCGATACGCATTGGCAAAGAAGAGGATCGCGAGGTACATGGCGGTCCAGGCAGGAACGAGATCAGGCCGCCACGGCCACGTCTCGACGATGCCGATCAACCCCGCAAGAGTCGTCAGGGCGGCAAAGCAGCCGAAGAGCAAGCCCGGGTGAATGCGACCCCGCTCCTCCAGTGGGAGGCGTTCATCCACGAAGAACCCCGTTACGCGAGAAGATGCCCGTGGAGCCGCTCGCCCACCAGCTCGATGCACCGGAACACGCCGCCGCGCTGATGCCCCTGCTGCTTGCGTATGCGTTCGTGTGGGGGGCCATCTGGGGAAGCTTTCTCAATGTGGTGATCTGGCGTCTGCCACGCGGCATGAATCTCGCCCGACCCGACAGCCATTGTCCACACTGTGGTCATCCGGTCCGCTGGCGCGACAATATTCCGATCCTCTCCTGGCTGCTGTTGCGGGCACGCTGCAGGGACTGCAAGGCGCCGATCTCCTTCCGGTATCCCGCTGTCGAGCTGCTCGTCGCCCTCCTGTCCACCGCCCTCTGGTGGCACGTCGCTCATGGTCGCCTCGGCGTCGAACCGCTTCAGGTGATCGCGGTGCCCTGGCTCCTCCTCTTCTTCTTCGTGCTGGCCTGCGTGGCGATCACGTTCATCGACCTCGACCTCACCATCATTCCGCACAGCATCACCTTCCCCACCATGGCGCTCGGGCTTGTCGCGGCGCTGCTGATGCCGCGCACGGGGACGTTCATCGACTTCCACCCGGGGGTCGACATCGTCGACAGCGTCATCGGACTCCTGCTGGGTGCGGGGGTGATCCTTGCCGTGTTCAAGGGCTACTTCGCCCTCACCGGTCGTGCCGGGATCGGAGGCGGAGACTTTACCATGATGGGCATGATCGGTGCCAATCTCGGGTGGCAGTCCCTTCTGTTCGTGCTCCTGGCGGCATCGCTTCAGGGGCTCGCGGCGGCTCTCCTCGCCGCGGTCCTGAGTGGTCGGCAGGCCGAGTCGTCGAAGGCCGAGGGGTTCCTTCGCAAGGGAGCGTGGAAGCCGGAGTTCTGGGAGGAACCTTCAGGGTCCAGCCCGGAGGCCACCCCCGACCCGCACCCCGGCCACGAGACCTCCACGAACGAAGCCCGTGCCGACGACTCCGGTACCGGTGCCCACGCGATCGATGGAGATGACCCTTCGACGAGAAACGGAGGCTCCCGTGCGGCGGGTGATCAGACAGCGCCAGCCGTCGAGGCGACGACGCGGGATGAAGCGTCGCCAGTGGCCGAGGCGACGACGCACGACGAGGAGCCCGAGCGCTTCGGGCAGTTGGCCATCCCCTTTGGCCCGTTCCTGGCGCTCGCCGCCGTGCAGTACATCTTCCTTGGCAGGACATTCCTGCTCTGGCTGGGAGGTGGCTACATGCCCTGGTGAACGGCACCGGCATGCACAGGCCCCGGAGGAATGACGATGCGCCCCGGACTACGCGGACAGCTGATCCTTGGTATGCTGGGTGCCGGCCTGCTCGTCTTCGCCGGTGTCGTCGTGCTCACGATGGGCATCATGGATGCCGGCCGAATGCTTGCAGCCCGCTCCGTCGCCGACGCGGAGGCAACGATCGTCGCCGCAGCGCTTCGGAGTGACGGTACGGACGAGTCGCCCTGTGCGGTCGCGCGAAGGCTCGGCCTGGAGACGCGGGTTGTCCATGGCTCCCCCGGTTCGCCCACCTGCGATGGCGGTTCGGTCCCGGGACGTCTCGTGGAGGTCGAAGGAGAAGATGAGGTGGCGATCGTGATCGAGGCGCTTGCCCTTCCGCGCGAGTGGGCTGCGCTGCGCAAGGTCCTGGTGGCCTATCTGACGCTGTCTCTGCTGCTCTCGCTTCTGGTGGGTGGTGTCCTGCTCACGCGGTGGGTCACCCGCCCCGTCGAGCGGATCGCTCGTGCGGCTCAGCGCGTTACGGCCGGACAGGCGGGTGCGAGAGTCCCGGTCGAGGGGCGGGGCGAGGTGCGAGAGCTGGCGCGTCGCTTCAACGAGATGCTGGATCGTCTCGATACGGTCCGGGCGGATCTGGAGTCGCGCGCCGTTGAGCTGACGGAGTCCAACATCGCCCTGCGCGCTGCGCGCAGAGAGGCGATGCGTGCCGAGCATCTCGCCGCCGTGGGCCGGCTAGCGGCCGGTCTGGCCCATGAACTGGGCAATCCGATCGCCGCCGTGCGCGGAATGCTGCGGCTGGTCGAAGAGTCGGTCGAGGGAGCAGAGGAGCGGGATCTGCTCGAACGGTCAACCCGGGAGCTGTCCCGGATGGAGGACCTGCTCCGGTCCCTGCTCACCTATGCGAGGCCCCCGTCTCTCCGCCTTCAGGAGGTGGACGCCGCGACCGTGGCCGCCGACGCGCTCTCCCTTGTCAGGCACGACGAGCGGTGCCGTGGACGCGAATTGGCCATCCGGAAGTCCGACGAGCCCCGGCTCGTGCTCGCGTGCCCGGATGGACTGCGGCAGGTTCTGCTCAACCTGATCCTCAATGCCTGCGAAGCGACGGGTGCGGGTGGTGCCATCGGCGTCGACATCGAGGCGGTCGGGGACCAGCTTCGGCTCGAGATCGAGGATGACGGCGAAGGCATGACCGATGAGGTCCTGGAGGCCGCCCTCGATCCCTTCTTCACCACCCGCGAACCCGGCCGCGGCACCGGGCTCGGACTTCCGTTGAGCGAGCGCCTGGTCGAACAGATGGGGGGGAGGCTGGAGATCCACAGTTCGCCCGGTGAAGGGACCAGGGTCCGGGTCATGCTCCCGCTGGTCGCCGAATCCGCTCACTCCGGTGCTCCGTCCGGGAAGTAGTCCCTGATCTTGTAGAGCAGCGCGCGGTGCGAAAGATCGAGAAGGCGCGAGGCCTGCGTGCGGTTGCCTCCGGTGCGTCGCAGCGCGCTGGCGATGAGGTGCTTCTCGAGGGCTCGCGTGGCTTCCTTGATGGACAGGGTGTCCGGGAGGGGAGCGTGCACACCGGAAGGGGTGGCCGGTCCGGCCTGCACGGGATCGGGCAGGGTGTCCACGTCGAGGTGCCCCGATTCGGCCAGCAGGATGGCCCGCTCCACCACATTCTCGAGTTCGCGGACGTTTCCGGGCCAGCTCCACGCCAGCAGCCGTCGCATGGCCTCGGAGCTGAAGCCTTCGATGGGGCGTTCGAAACGGAGCCGCGCCCGCGCGAGGAAGCGGTCGATCAGCGGGGGAATGTCGTCCCGTCGCTCCCGAAGGGGCGGGATGTGCAGGGCGATGACGTTCAGACGGTAGTAGAGGTCGTCCCGGAACGAGCCTTCGTCGACAAGCTGGTCGAGCGGGCGACTGCCGGCGGCCACGATCCGCACGTCGATGGGCCGCGTCCGTGTGTCCCCCAACCGCCGGATCTCTCCCTCCTGAAGAACCCGCAGGAGCTTGGGCTGGAGAGGAAGCGGCAGCTCGTGGATCTCGTCGAGGAGCAGGGTGCCTCCCGCCGCCGACTCGAAGAGGCCCTGTCGCTCCCGGTCCGCACCGGTGAAGGCGCCGCGGACATGGCCGAACAGCTCGCTCTCGAGGAGCGTCTCCGGAATTGCGGAACAGTTGATGGCCACGAACGGACCGTCGCACCGGTGAGAGCGGGCGTGCAGGGAACGCGCCAGACGCTCCTTGCCGGTGCCGCTCTCGCCGGAGAGAAGCACCGTGGCATCGTGACGCGCGACCTTGTCCAGCATTCGGAGAATCCCCCGCATGGCCTCGGAGCGCGCGATGAGGTCTCCCTCCGTGGCATGTCCGGCGGCGATGGCGCGCAGCGCCAGGTTCTCGGAACGCAGCAGACGTCTCTCGGCCACCTTGCGGAGGACGAACAGCAGATCCTCGTTGTGAAAGGGTTTGGCGATGTAGTCGTCCGCGCCACGCCGGATGGCTTCGATGGCCTGTTCGTGGGCACCGAAGGCGCTCATGAGGACGAGTCCGGGGGGGTCCGGGCGCTTCAGGAGCGCATCCGCGAGCTGCAGGCCGTCGAGTCCGGGCATGCGGATGTCGCTCAGGACGAGATCGATGACCCTCGACCGCAGGAACTGGAGGGCCTGCTCGGCCTGTTCGGAGACATGGACGTCGTAGCCGTGGCGGCGCAGGAGGACGGCCAGCATGTGCCGAATGTTCTCCTCGTCGTCGACGACGAGGATCCTCCTGCAGCCGGACAGTGCGGGGAAGGGGTCGGCTGCGTCGCTCCGGGAGCACGATGGAGACGGGGAGGCTGTCATGGTCGGGTCGTCAGGGGCATGGGGAGTGATGTGTGCCAAGGTAAGATAGCAGCGGCGGAGTGCGGTAGTGTGCGGTATTCCTTCGGTAGAACGGATTCTTGGGAGGTGTTTGTGCTCCGGTCGATTTCTTGACAGGTCATGGTGCTCCACTAGATTCGGAGGTCGGGAACGTCTCCTGCTGAACGGAGTATACAATGGCAAGGGGCAGGAATCTGCTGGGGCTCGACATCGGCGCAAGTGCAGTCAAGGCTTGCCTCCTCAAGGAGGACAAGCGTGGACTCGCCCTTCAGGCCTTCGACATGGTGGAGCTTCCGGACGAAGCGATCGTCGAGGGCGCGATCATCAATGGTGGCGTCGTCGTCGACGCCATTCGGGAGATTCTCCAGCGCAACCGCATCAAGCAGCGCGAGTGTGCTCTTGCGGTGTCCGGATACTCGGTCATCATCAAGAAGATCACGCTTCCGGTCATGAGCCGACAGGAACTGGACAATTCGATCCAGTGGGAAGCCGAGCAGTACATTCCGTTCGACGTGAAGGATGTCCACCTCGACGTGGAGATTCTCGCGACCCGGACCGGACAGGGCCAGATGGACGTACTTCTCGTCGCGGCGAAGAAGGACACCGTCGCCGACTACGCGAACGTGGCCGTCGAAGCCGGGCTCGAACCGCTCGTCATGGATGCCGGACCGTTCACGCTGCAGAACATGTTCGAGTCGAACTATGGTCTGGCCACGGGAGAGACCAGTGTCCTCGTGGATGTCGGGAGCGCGTGGACGAACATCGCGGTCCTCGTGGACGGGATGACGATGTTCACCCGCGACATCGCGATGGCCGGACAGCTCATCACCGAAGAATTGCAGAAGCAGCTCAACCTCACCTACGAGCAGGCAGAGAGCTACAAGCGAGGTGAGGTCGGTGGCGACGACGGGGTGGTGCCGCGGGAGGTCGAGACCATCCTCGACCAGATCTGCGCGAGCATCGGCACGGAGGTCCAGCGAAGTCTGGACTTCTACGCAGCCTCGGCGACCTCCTCCACCTTCAGTCGCATCCTGCTCACGGGCGGTTCGTCGGAACTCCCGGGGCTCGGCCGTGCCATCGCCGAGCAGTGCGGGGTCAGGGTGGAGCTCATCGATCCCTTCGCCAACGTGTCCATCCCGGACCGCGGACTCGACGCGGAACGGATCCGGCGCCTGTCCCCCCGTGCCGGTGTTGCGGTCGGACTGGCCCTGCGACGGAGCAATGAATCATGATCCGGATCAACCTACTCCCGGTTCGCCAGGCCCGTCAGCGCGAGTTCGGCAAGCAGCAGCTGCTGATCGGTGCGCTGATCATCCTCATCGAGCTGGTGCTGCTCTTCGTCATCTACTCGCGCCAGAACGATCAGCTCGAACAGATTCAGGGGCACGTCCGCGTGGCGGAGAATCGTGTCCAGGAGCTCGAGCGACAGAATCAGGAACTCACCACCCTGCGGCAGCAGCTCAACCAGCTCCAGCAGACGGCGGACGTGCTCGCAGAACTCGAGGCCCATCGGGCAGGACCCGTGCAGGTGCTCGACGAGTTCAAGCGGATCCTCAACCCCCCCGTCGACGAGCTCGAGCGGATCACGCAGGAGGAGCAGGGGTGGGCCACCTCCTGGGATCCCACGCAGGTCTGGATCAACTCGTTCAACGAGTCCGATCGCAGGCTGTCCTTCGAGGGGCGGGCCATGAGCAACGACGATGTCGCCGAGTTCCACCTCCGGCTGCGCATGTCCCCCTACTTCTCGAATGTCCGGATCCTCAACGTGACGGCAGGCAGCGATGCTGCGCTGGGGCGCATCTACACCTTCCGCATGGAAGCGCGGGTCAACTACGGCCTCGGCGACGAGCAAGGCTGAAGGAGCCATCATGAGCGAGATCCTCGACCAGTTCGATCGTATCCCGGGGCCACAGAAGCTGGCGCTGCTGCTTCTGGTGGCCGTGGGTATCTTCGTCGCGTTCTACTTCATCGTGTACTCCGGCCAGCAGGAGGACATCGATCGGGCCAAGTCCCGTCTGGAACGCCAGTATGCCCGCCAGGCCGAACTCATGGCCGAGGCGGACGACATCGAGCGCGTGCGCGCCGAAGTGGCGCAGCAGTGCGAATGGCAGCAGGTCTTCGTCGAGCGACTGCCGATCGGCCCGCAGATCGAGCCGCTGCTCGTCACCCTGCAGCAGCAGGCCCAGATCGCCGCCGTCAGCCTCGAGGTGCAGGACATCAGCGGCGCCTCCTCCGGCCGGGACTACATGACCATCCCCATGGCCATCAACGTCCAGGGCACGTACGATCAGATCTCGGACTTCTTCTACGGGCTCAGCCGCCAGCCGCGGATCATGAACATCCGCAACATCAACCTCGCCCGTTCCGCGTCGACGCGCGGTCGAGCGGACGAGGCAGGGGGCCCCATCCTCCGGGCGCAGTTCAACCTGGCCACCTACTACACGGATCCCGAGAGCACACAGGGAGTCGAGGCATGCAACTGAACAACGCCACACCTCACGGGCGAAGCGCGGGCGCGATCGCCCGCAGCCTCTCCGTACTTCTCCTGGCCACGCTCTGGGGATGCGGCTCGCCCACCTTCGATCCGGGTCCGCCACCCGCACCGCGGGATCGAGGGACCGTCGAACTCGACGAGAGTGAACCTCCGACCCTCGTGGACATCGAGCGTCATCAGTTCTCGCGTACGGCCCGGGACCCCTTCAGTCCACCATTCCTGACCGAAGCCGGACCCGGACTCGACCGCGCCGTGGAGATGGACTGCGACCCCGCAACCAACCCGCTGGGACTCTTCGAGGCGAGGCAACTTCGGCTGCTCGGGCTCATCACGGGAACGCCGGTGCCTCGGGCACTCATCGTCCCCCCGGGCACCTCGCAGGCCATCATCGCGACGGAGGGTGCACGCATCGGGCCGCGCTGCACACGGCGCATCGAGGTCATCCGGGACAACGAGGTCGTGATCAGTACGTTCGGGGACGAGGATGACCGAAGACGGGTAATCCTCGTGCTCAGCGAGCAGCCCATCGACGCAGAGGTGGAGCGAAATGGCAACGATGAAGACTGATTTCCACTCCGGAATTTTGCGTTCTGCGGCGATGCGGCGTCCACTCGCTGTCAGGCCGGCTCGCGCAGGCACCGCTGAAACCAAGCTGTCCGAACTGTCGATTCCCCTGGAGAGCGTCATGAGCGCAAAGCCCCTTCTCACCATCCTCGCCCTCGCCCTCACGGCGTCGCTGGCGGTGGCGACCTCGGCCCAGGCACAGGGCGCCACCAACCGGCTGTCCAGCGTCGAGATCGACGAGGCGCCCGACGCGACGCATATCCGGATCGTCGGCTCCACCCAGCCCACGTACTCGGCGTACCAACTTCGGAACCCCAGCCGGATCTTCATCGACTTCTCCGGCGCCGAGGCCGCAGGCTCGCTCGCCTCGGTCGACGTCGGCAACGGGGTCGTCGGACGGGTCAGCGTCGACGCGCGGCCCGATGGTCGCGCGAACGCCGTACGGGTCATGATCGCCCTCGACCAGGATGCCCTCTACGATGTCGAAGTGCAGGGACGCAGCCTGGTCGTCCAGGTCGACGGCGCCGGACGCCGCGCCCCTGGAACGGCGAGTGCGCAGGACCTCGAAGAGCAGCTCGCCGCGGCGCTCGAGCGGGCGCAGGCGCTGGAAGAGGCAGCCCGCGCAGCGGACGCCCGCGGTGACTCCCGCGAAGCCGACATTCTTCGGGAGCAGGCCTCCAGCGAACGTGCAGCGCGAGAGCGCCTCGAGAGCGACCTGCGGCAGGCCCGCAGTGAATTGACCGCGTCGGAGGCGCGCAGTGCCGAACTCGCCGCGCGCAGCGATGACCTCGAGCAGCGACTCGCCAGAGCAGAGGCCGAGCGCGATGCTGCCGCTCGGCGGGCCGCCAGCGCGCAGGCGGACGCGGAGGCGGCGCGCTCCGAAGCCCGGGCCGCACAGACCCGCTCCGCGCAGGCCGAGGCGGAAGCCGCACAGCTCCGAGAGCGCGAGGCCGCACTCCAGGCGTCGCTGGCGCAGGTCGAAGCCCTGCAGGCCCGCGAGGCGCAGCTCGAGGCCCGGGTCGCCGAGCTTGCCGCGAACGGAGAGGAGATGGACCGCAGCTCGAGCGAGGAACTCGATGCCCTGAGAAGCGAGCTCGCCGCCGCCCAGGGGGAGATCGCGGAACGGGAACAGGAACTCGATGCCCTCCGCGCGCAGCGACGACAAGTGGCCCCGGTGGAAGCCGCTGCCCCGCGGGAGGATGCACGCCCCGAGCCCGAAAGCCGGCAGCCCCTCCGCATCCGCGATGTGCGCTTCGAGCAGGAAGGCGAGGTCAGCCGCGTGATCATCGAGGTGAGCGAGCGGGCCCGTTACACCGCGGAGGCCTGGGACAGCGAACGGATGGCGGTCGTCTTCGAGGGTGTCAGCCTCGCCGAACACCTGCGTCGACGCGTCGACACCAGCGCGCTCGCCGGACCCGTGGAGAGCATCGCGTCCTTCGTGGACGAGGATGGGCGAACTGTGGTGGTCGCCGAAACCCGCGGTGCAGCCGCAGAGCTCCTTCGCCGCGACGGTGACCGCCTTGTGTGGGAATTCACGGCGATGGACGGTGTCGAAGGAATCGCTGCCGGCCGCCCCTCGCCCGCCGAACACGAACACCTCACCGTCTCGCAGCGGCGGCCGCAGATGCAGCCCGCACAGTCCGGCCCGGTGCCCGGTGACCCCCGTGTCCGGCGCCCCCGCATGGCGCAGAAGCGCATCTCCATCGACCTCCGCAACGCCGACATCGAGAACGTGCTCCGGTTGCTCGCCGACGAGGGGAACGTCAACATCGTCGCCGGCAGCGACGTCCGGGGAAGCATCACCCTTCGCCTGCGCAGCGTGCCGCTCGACGAGGCCTTCACCCTCATCCTCCGAAGCCAGAACCTCGGCTGGGAACAGGAAGGAAGCATCATCCGCGTCGCACCGATGTCCGTCTTCGAGGCCGAGCACGAACGCCAGCTCCAACGCATGGCAGAGACGTTCGAGGTCGAGCCCCTCGCCGTACGAATGGTCCCCATCTCGTACGCCAACGCCAGTCAGGTCCAGGGCCTCGTGCGACCCATGCTGTCCAGCCGCGGCTCCGTCGCCCTCGACAACCGGACCAACACCCTCATCGTGACCGACATCCGGAACAACCTCGACACGGTAGAGTCCCTCGCCCGCCAACTCGACACCCAGACCCCCCAGATCCTGATCGAGGCCCGGATCGTCGAGACCAACGACAGCTTCCGGCGTCAGCTCGGCATCCAGTGGGGTGGAGCGTTCGTCGCCGACCAGGCGATCGGAAACGCCACGGGACTCCGCTTCCCGTCCAGCATCGGTGTCGCAGGCGGGTCGACCGACGGCCAGACGCCGACAGCAGGTACTGCCTCCAACCCCAACTTCGCCGTCAACCTCCCGGCACCCGCAGGCACCGGCGAAGGTGGCGCCATCGGTCTCACCCTCGGAAGCCTCGGCGGCGCACTGAACCTCAACCTGCGGCTCTCCGCAGCAGAGCTCCAGGGAACCGCGAAGATCGTGAGCGCTCCGCGCATCACCACCCTCGACAACGAATCCGCCACCATCTCGTCCGGTGTCTCCATCCCCGTCCGCACCGTCTCGGCGGCCGGCGCCAACACCGTGTTCTTCGACGCCCAGGTGCAGCTCACCGTCACGCCGCGCGTGACCCCCGACGGGTTCATCTACATGGACGTCAACGTCAACAAGAGCGAACCCGACTTCGAGCGAACCGGCGCCGGTGGAGACCCGTCCATCATCCGCCGACAGGCCAGCACGCAGCTCCTCGTCCGGGATGGCGACACCACCGTCATCGGTGGCATCTTCCAGCGAAACACCGGTACGTCGACAGCGAGCGTTCCCTTCTTCGGCAACCTCCCGATCCTCGGACCCCTGTTCCGAAACAGCTCGCAGACCGATGTCCGAAACGAACTGCTCGTCTTCATCACCCCGCGCGTCGTGAACCGCGACCTCTCCATCGATCGCATCGGTCGAGGCGAGGAAATCACCCCGCCCCGTGAAGACTGAACTCCACCATGTCGTGCTCGTCGGGCCCATGGGCGCAGGAAAGAGCACCGTGGGCCGACTCCTCGCCCGAAACCTGGGCAGACCCTTCCTCGACCTCGACACCGCCATCGAGCAACACACCGGGAAATGCATCCCCGAACTCTTCGAGACCGCCGGTGAACCTTCCTTCCGTGACATCGAACAACGACTCGGCATCCAGCTCCTGGATACCACGGAAGGTTGTGTGCTCGCCACCGGCGGCGGGGCCGTCCTCTCCGCGGACTTCCGGAGACGGTGCCTGCACCCCGATGTCCTCTCCATCTATCTGGCCGTCTCGGCCGACGAGGCCCTGCGGCGCATCGGATGGAACCCCGCCGCTTCCCGGCCTCTCCTCGCCACCGAAGATCCGGCCGCTCGATGGAATCTGCTACTCTCCGAACGAGAAGCCCTCTATCGTCAGTGTGCTCGCACCGTTCGCACCGATGGGCGCGAACCCAAGGACATCGCAGCCGAGATCGCCCGTGAACTCCAGTCCTGAACACAAGGCCGCTCAGCCACCCAGGATCGTGGAAGGATCAGTCGACGACCTCGCCACCGCCCTCCTCGAGACCGCGCCCGGCGCTCGATTGTTCCGCATCAGCGACGCCAACGTGGACGCCCTCCACGGCGCGGCGCTGGACGCTGCCCTGCAGCGCCACGGCGCCGAAGTCCACACACTCGTCATCGAGCCCGGCGAGGAACACAAGTCCCTCGAGACCGTCGCCGCGCTCTGGGCCAGCCTCATCCAGCTCGAAGTTCGACGCGAAGACTGCATCGTCGCTCTCGGCGGAGGCGTCACCGGAGACCTCGCCGCTTTCGTCGCTGCCACCATCCTGCGCGGCATCCGCTTCGTGCAGGTACCGACCACCGTTCTCGCCATGTGCGACGCTGCCATCGGCGGAAAGTGCGGCTTCAACCTCAAGGGGAAGAACCTCGTCGGCGCCTTCGCCGCCCCGGAGCGCGTCCTCCACTGGTACCCCCTCCTCGACACGCTCCCGCAACGCGAGTTCGCCGCAGGGCTCGCCGAAGTGGTGAAGTCCGCCCTGATCGAGGGCGAGGAAGCACTCGTCGCCCTCGAGGAGGACGCCCGGCAACTCGCCGCCCGCGACCCCGACGCCTCGCGACGCGCCATCCTCTCGGCAGCAAGCACCAAGTGCACCATCGTCGAGCAGGACTACCGAGAGTCCGGAGCACGAAAGCTCCTCAACCTGGGCCACACCTTCGCGCACGTGATCGAGACCGCGACCGGGTACGGCGACTTCAACCACGGCGAGGCCGTGGCCATGGGAATGGTCCTCGCGGCTCGCGCTTCCCGCCAGTTTATCGACACCGAAACGGGACTCGAGACACGGCTCCGCTCGCTCCTCGAGACGCTCGGACTGCCGACCGACGCTCCGACCCTTCCCGCCGACACATGGACCACACTTCTCCGGCGGGACAAGAAGCGCCTGCAGGACGACGTCCAGCTCATCCTCGTCCAGCAACCCGGCTCCCTTGTCCTTCATCCCACCGCTCCGAACGACCTCGCCGTATGGCTAGCCGATGGGGCTCCCCTCACGGTCACCCCTGACGCAGCAACCGCCCGCTAAGGAGGCTCTATGCGATCCGCCATCCTTCCCGTCCTGATCCTCACCGCCAGTACCCTCGGAATCGCCCTCCTCTCCGGCTGTGCAGACGAATCCCCGGAGATCTGGATCTTCGAGAACGGCATCATCGACGAGTCGTGCGATACCTCCGCAGGATCCTACCTCGCCCGAGGTACGTTCGACGTCTACATGCGCGACAACTACCTCATGTCGCCACGCTTCTCGTCCACGCTCGCACCGTCCGGCTCCGTCACCCCGGCCGGCGGCAGCCCGCGCGGAAACCAGGGAACGGCCTGGGAAGCCAACCTCATCGCGATCGACCGGGCCGAAATCCGCTACGACGCGCCCGACGGCATCGGTGTCCCCCTCCCGTCCGTGCAACGCATCCGCCTCTCCGGAACCATCAGCCCCCGGGGCACGAACTTCGGACGGCTCGATGTCATCCCGTCTGAACTCGGCTCGATCCTTCGGGAATCCCCCCTCCTGCGCAATCGCGGAGACTCCTTCCAGCTCAACGTCCGCGTGCGCGTCTTCGGAACCACGTCCGGAGGACGGGACGTCGAGTCCAACGAGTTCTCCTTCCCCGTCGAGGTCTGCAAGGGCTGCCTCGTCTTCATCCCCCCGAACGCCATCGATCTCGCCGCCGACATCACACCCAACTGCAGAAACCTGACCGGCGGTGACGAGGGCGCAGGCGGCATCTGCGAGTCCATCATCGGCCAGGACTACCCCATCGATTGCAGACTCGTGTGCCCCATCATGACCGCCCTCCCCAACGGGGACCCGCTCGGCGTCTGCGAACCCACGTTCTGAAGTTCGCGACGCGAACCCGCATCGAACGAATCACACGCCGATCGAGCGACACCGGCACGCACCCTGCACCGCGTTCCGTGTCCACGAAGCACCGATGCAGCCCCACTCGGCCCCCCCCGGAGCTCAGGAGTGGCCCCCTCCACCCACGGCAAACGCCGTCAGCAGGAGGGTGTCGTCCACCTGGGCCGGGCAACCCGACCCGAGCTCGTCTCCCAGACGCGCAATGGCACCGGTGATCCAGTCCGAGACGAGGATGCGCGCAGCGCGATCCTCCACGGCGGTCGAGTCCAGCCACACCTCCGCACGCTCCAGAAGCGCCGTCTGCAGCGCCGCCGCGTCCACGAACACGGACAGCAGACCCCGCAACTCGTCCATCGGAACGGGAGCGGGCGACTCCCGGAGATCGCCCCGCAGAAGCTGCGTGCAGACAAGCCCACGCAGACTCAGCAGCTCGATCGGGGTCAGCGGGTCCTCCGCGGGCGAGGTGAACCCCTCCAGCAACTGCTCACGACTCCAGCCCGGTTGCCCCAGCAGCACAAGCTCCACCGCCGCCATCCGGGCCAGAAGCCTCGCGGCCTCCTCGATCTCCGACACACGACGGAACACCGCCGCGCTCGACTCACCCAGACGGGGCTCCGGCTGAAGCAGGCCGCGCAGTCGATCCTGTTCCTCCGGGTCCAGCAGGGAGAACGGCGGGTCCACATGCTGGAACCGACCCCGGCGGGCCAGCCCAACGGCCGTCTGCCGCAGGCGCTGCGTCGCCGAGTAGCCCAGCCGGTGGAGTAGTTTCAGGGGAACCGTACCCAGCGCACGCGAGGCGACCGGGAGCTCATCGCCCGCAACGAGCTCAAGCGCGATGGAGAGCCGCCTCTCCGCTGTCGCCACAGCCTGACGAGCGCCCGAGATCTCGCCGGCATCCGCTCCATCCAGGACATGGACGTGATTGGCCAGCGCCCTGAACTGGGAGAGGATGGCGTCGGCGGTCGGCTCGACATGCGCTTCCGGAAACACCTGACCGATGCCGCCGAGCGCCCGAATGAAGACGCTCTGTTCGCCGCCGAGCTGAGCCGCCTCGAAGCGCTGAAGATGGAGCTCGCGCACCGGCAGCGAGCCCGCCGTCAGAACGATCGGGGGCGTCTCGGCCGAGAGGGCTCGCTCGCGGATGCGCCTCCTCCAGACACCCGGGTCGAGCCACGCGATGATCTCCGGAGCCTGCTCCGGGGAAGGGAACCCCAGATCCTGAAGCCGTGCCCATCGCGCCTCGTGGGCCTGCTCCTCGAGCTGGGCGGAGAGCTCCCAGCGTACGGTCTCGAGCAGCCGCCTCCCCCGATCCATGTCGAGGCTGTACACGCGCTCGAGCAGCAGCCGCAGCAGGGGACCGATACGCTCCTCGTCCGGCACCACGAGGGCGTACACGCCGTCGGGGGACGACATCAGCGGCGCATCGACCGCGTCGAGCAGGTCCTGATCATGCTCCCAGAAGAGCACCCCGACGTGCTCGCGCAACCACAGCGGCAGCACCTCCGGATCGAGCGAATCGAGGAACTGGTCAAGCTCCCCATCCTCGAGCTGCAGGAACACCTCGAGCCAGCGCTCCAACTCCTCGTGCTCCAGCCGATCGCGCCTCCACATGGAGAAATCGAGAAACGCGCGCTGCTGCTCGGCGGAGCAGAGCTGGATCAACTCGCTCGAGTCCGAGAGACCATGCTCGACAATGAGGTCATGCAGGGACTGTGCGTCCATCTGACGAACGATCCGCTGCGCCTCGGGATGGGCGAGCAGGGCGTTGACGCGCTCCATCGCGGGCACCCGCTCGACGAGGCCGGTCGCAGCATCGCGCCGGTTGAGCTGGAAGAGGGCAGGGAAGTCGCTCATGGGATGTTTCCATTGGCCATCGTGACGATCGGCGGTAATCCGGCCCGCGCCGGTGCGGGCGCCGCACAGGACACTGCGGGTCGCCGAAGCCCGCCACCGCATCACGGTCCGAGCGGTGTGTTCTAGGCGCCCTTCGCACTCCCGCAAGCACTTCGCACTCTCCGCACGTGGGCCCTCGGCCCACGACGTCCAGCCCTCCCAGGCCGCGATGTCTCCGGTCGAACTGAACAGTCTGCGGTGGATCTACTTCACCTATCTGGGATCGGTCGGCATCATGGCGACCTTCTTCCCGGTCCACTTCGCGTCCCTCGGCTTCACGGCGTTCCAGATCGGGCTCCTGTTCGCCGTGCGCACGGCCATCTCCATCGTCGGCCAACCATGGATCACCGCCGCCGCCGATCGATCGGGCCGGCCGCTTCGATGGCTCCGCGTGTCCCTCTTCGGTGCCCTGCTGATCGCGGCCGGGCTGCCGTGGGCGTCCACGTTCGTGCTCGTCGCTGCGCTGCTGTGGCTGCAGACACCCTTGCAGACCTCGACGATCCCGCTCCTGGATGCGCGCCTCGTGACCGCGGGGGGGCACACGGTCTGGAGCGGGGTCAGGCTGTGGGGCAGCATCGGCTATGGCCTGTGCGTCGGTGCATTCGGTCTTTGGATGGCCCAGGCGACGGACGAGAGCGTCATCGGGCAACGCGCGGTGCAGGCGTATCTTCTCCTCGCACTCCTGGGCTGTCTGGCGGCCCTGCCCCTGCGCGACCGCGCCGTGGAGGGGCTCCGCAGTCCTCCCCGATCCCTCGGGATGCTCCTGAAGCTGCCCGGGCTTCCCCGCTTCTTCGCCGCGCACGCCATGCACTGGGCGGCCGTCATGATCTTCAATGTCTTCATCGCACTGCACGTCGCAGCGCGCGGTGAGAGCGCCCTGGTCACGGGCACCGCCGTCGCCCTCGCCATCGTCGGCGAGGTGGTTGCCTTCCGCTGGGCTTCACGGTTGCTTCCCCCCGGAACGGCGGCGGGCTGGATGCCGGCGGTCTTCGCGGTCAGCGCCGTGCGCTGGCTGGTGACCGCATGGGCCCCATCAGCGGCGTGGCTGATCGGGGTGCAGGCCCTGCACTTCCTCTCGTTCGGCGTCTGGTTCGCCGCGGCGATGATTCAGCTCGGCGAGCGCGTGGAGGCGCATGAGAGGGCATCCCTTCAGGGACTCTTCATGGCCGCCACCTTCGGGGTGGGCGGGATGCTCGGTACCCTGGCCGGCGGCGCCGTCGCGGACGGGCCCGGGGGACTCCCCGCGGCGTTCTTCCTCGCGGCGATCCTCGAAGCGATCGCGCTTCTGCTGCTTGTGCCCGACATGGTGAGACGACTGAGAGACCGGCTCCGCTGAGCATCCCTCCGGGGGTCGGCAGAGTCTGCTTCGTGGACCCGTCGCGTGCCGGAGGTGTACAGGGCACGTCGTTTCGTTGTGTGTCGGCGGCTGCCGGGGGGGGTTCATCCTCCGGAGTGTCGGGAGCGGGGATCGAACCCGCACGGTGGTCTCACCGGGAGATTTTAAGTCTCCTGCGTCTGCCAGTTTCGCCATCCCGACGCGTTCCTTCCGGATTGGGCCGGCCGTGCCGTGCCGTCAAGGGCCGAGCGCCGGGGTGATCCGTCGGAGCATGACGATGAGGCCGCGATGGCGCGGTCCTCCGGATGGCTCTGTTCGTCCTTCACCCTGCAGTCCGGTTGCCCTCCGGTCAGGACGCCCGTGTGCGGGTCGTACCCGATGGAGTCTTCCTCGCGCTTCCCGGCCGGTCTGGCAGGTCGCTGGGCAAGACGCACTCGCGCCCGCCTCCGTCAGGAGGCGGGCGCGGCAGGAGTCGATCGACCTTGCGCCGTCGAACGGACAGCCTGAGCTCAGTCTTCGAGCGGATCGGCAGCCAGCTCGGCGCCGGTCATCCCCAGACGAAGGCCGACGCTGACGCCGTTGTCCACGCCGTCACCGCTGGTGTCGACGTCCGCGAAGCTGGAGAGCACGTCGGCGACGGTGCAGACGAGGCTCAGGTTCTCGCAGACGAGGCCGTCGTCGCTGGTGCAGCCTGCACCGTCGACCGGCTGATCGTCCGCGCAGAAGATCTCGAGCTGGCCGTCCACGATCTCGGAGATGAGCACCGGCCGGTCGGGGTCGAGCCCGGCGCAGGTGCACTCGCGGGCGAGATCGTCGACGAGGCCGACGATCTGGTTGATGTCGACGGCGCCGCCGAGCTTGCCGCCGCCGTACTCGACCTCGTTGATGGTCTCGTTGGTGGTGGCGATGCCGTTGGCGTGGGCCTCGACGTCGGCGGTCAGGATGGCGCCGTCGATCTCGAGGATGAGCTCGTCGAAGAGGCCGTCGGTGAGCTCGCCCAGGTCGAGGGCGAGGACGAAGGTGGACGGTCCGGCGATGAGGCTCGACCCGTCGATTGTGGCGTTGTTGAACTGCACCTGCGAACCGGCGTCCCCGAAGCCGGCGCGGCTGATGGAGAACACGCCGTTGCCGCTGTTGCGGTCCGCCCAGGAGTCGAACGCATCCGCTTCGCCGCTGGCGTCGGAGGCGAGGAAGACACTCATGCCGAACATCTCGCCCTCGGCGGTCAGGTCGGCGCCAAGGCCGCGGTACTCCACGAGGAGGCCGAAGCTGTCATCCTCGAGGGCCTCGAGCAGGACCTCGTTCACGTCAAGGCCGTCGGCGAGGGTGCCCACCACCGGGAGGAGCCGACCGAGCGCGTTGTCGATCTCGCCGTCACCGTTGAGGTCGTAGCAGCACGCCTCCTCGTCGGTATCGGGCGGGATGATGATCGAGTTGATGTAGCTGTAGACGCCGGAGAATTCGTAGTCGTCCGGGTCCACGTTGTCGATGCAGGCACAGCCGACGTAGGTGGTGCCGGCGGGGCAGTTGAGTTCCGCAGCCGTCGGGCAGTCGCCCGTCGGAGGAGCCGTCGAGATGCACTCGAAGGTCTCGTCGTCGATCACCTCGCAGCGCTCACCTGCGTCGCAGGGGTTCGGGTTGCAGGGGTTCGCGGGAGGAGTCGTCTGCGTGCCACCGGGTCCGCTGGTCGGAGGGGTGTCCGTGCTGGGCACGCTTCCGGGACCCGACGGGTCGTCCGTTCCGGTGGCCGGTGCGTCGTCGTCGCCGCAGGCCGCCATGCCGAACGCCACGAGGGAGGCGAGGAGGAGGTAGTGAAAGCGCATCATCGGGATCCTCATGCTGGAAGGAAGGGACGGGCCGTAGCCCCGGACTGGAACTTGCGGAGCGCTCGCACCCGCGAAACCCGCTCCGTCTGCGGTCGCCGGATGCCCTAGCGGATTCGGGATCCATAGGCAAGAGGTCGGGACGTCCGGAACGCCCGGCCCTGGTGCGAATGAGCCCTGTTCGGATGACGCGATGCGGCATCACGCGACCACCGGGTCAGACCCTTCGGATACACCCGGGCGCAGCGGGGAACGGGTTGACCCGCCGCGCGCGGCGAAGCACGCTGAACCATCGCGTCAGGCTTCATCCGGAGTCATGCGCGGAAGTCCGTGGACCATCGGTTCCTCCCCGCTTGCATCAGGTTCTGTGTCGATGACCTCCCCGCCCTTCGTTCACCTGCACGTCCACAGCCACTACTCCCTGCTCGACAGCACGGTGAAGATCCCCGACCTGATGCGGCAGGTGCAGGCCCTCGGGATGGACGCGGTCGCGCTCACGGATCACGCCAACCTCTTCGGCGCGGTGGAGTTCCAGCAGAAGGCCGGCGGGACGAAACCGATCTTCGGCGTGGAGGTCAACCTGCTCTGCCCCGCGCGGGACGGGGGCGGCGAGGGGAACGCGAAGCCGTCGCACCTCGTCCTCCTCGCCGAGAATCTCGAGGGGTATCGCAACCTCCTGCGCCTCGTGTCCCGCAGTGCCATGGGGGAGCCGGACCGGAGCGGGAGACCCCTGACGGCCTGGGCCGATCTCGAGGAGCTGTCCGGCGGGCTCATCGCGCTCTCCGGAGATCTCGGAGGCGAGATCCCCCGGGCGCTGCTCCGCGGCGATCTCGAGCGGGCCGAAGACATCGCCAGACGCCTCTCCGGCATGCTCGGGCCGGGTCGGTTCTTTCTCGAGCTGCAGCGCCATCCCGGCGTGCCCGAGCAGCAGCAGGCGTGCGACGCGCTCGTCGCCCTCGCAGAGCGACTTGAGCTGCCGGTCGTCGCGACCAACAACGTCCACTACCTGCGCGAAGGTGATCACGTCGCCCACGGCGTGTTGATGTGCATCGGACTCGACAAGCGCGTGGACCGGGCACTCCTCGAGAAGGTGCCGCTCAGGGACCTCTGGCTCAAGTCGCCCCAGGACATGGCGGAGCTCTTCGCGGACCTGCCCGAGGCGCTCGAGAACTCCGTCCGCATCGCGGAGCGCTGCAACGTCGAGATTCCCCTCGGCCAGGTCTACCTGCCCCAATTCCCGATCCCCGACGGCCACACCACGGAGACCTACTTCCGCGAAGTGGCCGCCGAGGGGCTCGAGGAGCGTTTCGCCGAGCTCGAAGCGGTCGGAAGGCCAGTGGATCGGGTCGGCTATCGGGAGCGCCTCGAGACCGAGCTGGGCATCATCATCGAGATGGGGTTCCCGGGCTACTTCCTCATCGTGTGGGACTTCATCGCCCACGCGAAGCGCGAAGGCATCCCCGTCGGACCCGGACGGGGGTCCGGCGCAGGGTCGCTTGTGGCCTGGGCGCTCCGCATCACGGACATCGACCCCATTCCCTACGATCTCCTGTTCGAGCGGTTCCTCAACCCGGAGCGGGTGAGCATGCCGGACTTCGACATCGACTTCTGCCAGACCCGGCGGCAGGAGGTGATCGACTACGTCTCGCAGAAGTACGGCGCCGACAACGTCGCCATGATCGTCACGTTCGGGCAGCTCAAGGCCCGGGCCGTCGTCAAGGATGTCGCCCGCGTACTCAATCTCTCGTTCGCGGATGCCGATCGCCTCGCCAAGTTGATCCCCGAGGAGCTCAACATCAGGCTCAAGGACGCCTGGGACAGGGAGCCGCGCCTCCGGGAACTCGTCGAGGGCGACAGGACCTACGAGTTTCTCTTCCAGACCGCCCTCGCCCTCGAGAACAACAACCGAAACACGGGGATGCATGCCGCCGGGGTCGTCATGAGCGAGGAGCCGCTCTGGGAGTACGTTCCCGTCTATCGCGGATCGTCGGGCGAGCTCGTGAGCCAGTACGCCAAGAACGAGGTCGAGGCAGCCGGCCTCGTCAAATTCGACTTCCTCGGACTCAAGACGCTGACCGTCATCGAGGACGCCGTCCGCCTCGCCAACCAGCAGCGCCCCGCCAATGACCCCGTCGACTTCCGCCGCATCCCCCTCGACGAACCCGAACCCTATGCGCTGATCCGCAGCGGGGATACCACCGGGGTCTTTCAGATGGAGTCCGAGGGCTTCCAGCGACTCGTCCGGCAGCTCAGGCCCGACTGCTTCGAGGACATCGTCGCCGCCGTGGCCCTCTACCGCCCCGGACCGCTCGGCTCCGGCATGGTCGAGCAGTACATCGACTGCAAGCACGGGCGACGGGCCGTCGAGTACCCCCACCCATGGCTGGAGGAGACCCTGCGCGAGACCTACGGCGTCATCGTGTACCAGGAACAGGTCATGAAGGTCGCCCAGCTCCTCGCCGGATACAGCCTCGGGGGCGCGGATCTGCTGCGCAGGGCCATGGGCAAGAAGAAGCCCGAAGAGATGGACCGGCAACGGACCATCTTCGTGGAGGGGGCTGCCGGGAAGGGCATCGAAGCGAAGCAGGCCAACGAGATCTTCGATCTGATGGCCCACTTCGCCGGCTACGGGTTCAACAAGTCGCACTCTGCGGCCTACGCCGTCCTCACGTTCCAGACGGCCTGGCTCAAGGCGAACCACCCCACCGCGTTCTACGCGGCCCTCATGACCAACGATGCGGACAAGACCGACAAGGTCGTCCGCTACATCCATGATGCCCGCTCCCGCGGCATCGACGTCCTGCCCCCGGACGTCAACGAAAGCGAGCACTCGTTCAGCGTCGCCGGCGGGCGCATCCGCTTCGGACTCGGCGCCGTCAAGGGCATCGGAGCCGGACCCGTCGAGGCCATCATCGACGCGAGGGCGAAGGAACCGTTCGCTTCCCTCTTCGACTTCTGCGACCGGGTCGACCTCAAGCGCTGCAGCAAGCGCACCATCGAGGCCCTCGTCCGCTGCGGCGCATTCGACGCCGTGTTTCCGGGAGAGGACGAGGCCGAGACCCTGCACTCCCTCATGGTGATCGGAAGGCGGCGCGCACGAATGCTCGCCGCCCTCGACGCCGCTTTCGAGCGCGGGCAGAAGACCCAGGCCGATCGCGTCTCCGGTCAGGAGAGCCTCTTCGGCATGTTCGCCACAACCACGCCCGCGGCCGAGGAAGGGACCTACCCCGAGGTCGAGGGCGCCGATGATCGCACCGTGCTCGCCTGGGAAAAGCAGGCGCTCGGCTTCTACGTCTCCGGTCACCCTCTCGACCGTTACACCGACGAGGTCGGCATCTACGCCGATACCACCAGCACGACCCTGAGCGCTCGAGGCCACCGCGAGGACGTCGCCCTCGTGGGCATCATCACCGGTCTGCGCGAACGGCCCCTGAAGAATGGGGGCGGCACCATGGCCTTCTTCCAGCTCGAGGACCGGCTCGGCGAAGTCGAGGTCGTCGTGTACTCACGCGTCCACGAGACCGTCCGGGAGATCCTGGCCACCGAAGACCCGGTGATCGTGCGCGGACAGGCCAGACTCAACCGCGACGGGGACGAAGTGGCACATGCCGTGATCGCCGAAGAGGTGATCCCCCTTCAGCAGGCCCGATCGTCGGCCGTGCGCAAGATCGAGTTCGAGCTCGACGCCTCCGCCTGGGAGCAGGGCACCATGGGGCGCCTCGAACGCATCCTCTCCCGATACCCGGGAACGTGCGAGACCGTCCTCCGCGTCTGCTTCCCCGCCGGAGCTGTCCGGGTCGCGCTACCCGCCGACGTGCGAGTGGCACCGGACGACGATCTCGTGCGAGATGCCGAGCGGCTGCTCGGGGAGCGCTGTGCACGCTTCCGCTGATGCGGCCCTGCCATGACGGGTGCCGATTGACAGCCTTGGCACCAGCGCGATAACACGAAGCGACGCTGCGCACGGCGCAGCACCACCGTCAGTGAACCACCCACGGCAGCCGCCCCATGTCCATCGAGAAGGCCACGGTCCTCATCGCCGACGATGATCCGGACATCCGCAGAATCCTGCGCACCCACCTGGAGGAACACTGCGGGTCGGTCCTGGTGGCGGCCAACGGAGACGAAGCGCTCGAGACCATCCTGGTCGAGCAGCCCGACCTCGTGATCCTCGATGTCATGATGCCGGGCCTCAACGGTTGGGAAATCTGTCGATACGTCCGCGAAAAGGAAGGCCTCGGTCACGTCGGCATCCTCATGCTGACCGCCATCGGGCAGGAGGTCAACGCGATGACCGCCCCGCTCTACGGCGCCGACGAGTACCTCGACAAGCCGTTCCTCCTGGATGCGGTGGACGAGGCGCTGGAGCGTGTGCTCTCCATCCGGGACGAGCGGGTCGCCGCTTCCGACTGACGGTGCGGGCTGCCGCATCCGGGTGAGGCCGTCCCCCGTGCCCTGTCACCGCATGCTGCAGCGTTCGGCTCGCATCGTCGCCGCGTCCGGGAGACGCCGCCGTCGAGGCTTCGCGGATGAAGCGTCGGACCCCCACTCCCGCCGAGTTGGCTGCCGCATCCGGGTGACGCCGCCGTCGACGTTTGCGGGCGATGGCGACACTCAGCCCGGTCCGAGCGCGGCGAGGGCTGCCCGCGCGTCCGCGTGCCCGTCATTGATGGACAGCGCCATCCTGTACTGCTCGGCGGCCTCGCGGGGGTCCCCCTCCGCGTCGTACATGCGCCCGAGCAGGAAATACGCATCATCGAGGTCTGGCTGCCGTTCCAGAACACGAAGAACGGCCCGCCGCGCCTGATGACGTTCCTCGTCCCCGGCAGCGGTCCGGTGAACGGCGAACGCGTGCCAGATCCGGAAGTCGTTGCGCGTGCCGTCGAGCTGGACGGCATCACCGAGGCGGGCCACGGCATGGGCGAAGTCCCCGGCGGCGAGAAGCTGTCGGCCTTCGGTGAACGACTCCTCGGCCTTGCTGGTGTCCAGCGCCTGAACGGGCATCGTGTGTCGAATCCTGCGCTGCGCCTTCTCGCGCTGCGCGGGATCCTGCAGGAGGTCGCGGGCTCGCCGGAGCTCGTCCATCAGCTCGGCGAGCTGCATGGAGGTCTCGAGCGGGAGGTGCTGCGCATACTCCGGGTGTCCGAAGTGGGCGAGCGCACCGTCCGCGGCCTCGTTGATCTCGTCGAGCGAGGCGCTGCGGGGCACCCGGAGGAGCGCGAAGGGATCCCGCGCGTTCGCATCCGCCAGCCGTGCACGGATTTCCCGGGTGCGCTCGTCCACGCCGCGAACCATGATCGGCGAGCTGGTTCCGAGGTGTTGCCGGAGCAGCGATTGATCGACCTGCTCCAGCCGCTGCACGGGCATGGCGATGGCGAGCAGCTCGAGCGCCTTGAGCAGGCTGGTGCACTGATGAGCGTCGAGGGCGCCAGCCCGGGCGATCTCGTCGATGGGGCGGCCTTCGGACATCGCCCGCAGTGCATCGGGGGCGAGCGCAGCGCGAAGCCCGTCCACCAGGTGGTCGGTGACCGGGGTAGCGAGCCGCAGGTGCAAGGACCCGGGCACCGGGGGAGCGGACTCGCTGCGCGGAACGTATCGCGCGAGGGCCTCGGAGAGGACGTCCACCGCCGAGATGCTGTAGCCGTCTCGCTGGGGCATGAACTGGCCCCCTTCCACGATCCGCCAGCGGAGGGTCGTGTCCGGGGCGAAGGCGCGGATGAACTTCTCGCGAATCTGCAGCTCGAGGAACGTCCGGAGATCGCGCTCGCGGAAGACCCCGATCTTCTGGAGCGCCTCGCCCTGCTGGACCCCCTGTGTCAGCTGAAGCTGTCGCGCCCAGTCCAGGTCGACGTCGGTGACCACCCCCCGTTCGAGCAGGAAGCGGCCGAAGAGCTCCTCGAAGTGATTGCTGGCAGCGAATCGCAGGCGGCCATCGACCACGTACAGGATCTTCCGGTGCAATCCGTCGCTGAGATAGACGGTGGCGCTGGCGCCCTCCCGGATCAACTCCGCGATGCTGGCGGCGAGGGACGCCGGCACGACACCCTCCCCGCGGCCGAGGACGCCGGTGTCCGCGGACTCGCCGTCCGGTCCGGCGAGGACCACCGGGTCGAACGGTCGAAGCTGCACTTCCGGCGGCCCGAGCGCGTCGAGGGTACTCCACCACCGCGCCTCGTACAGGTGCTGACACACGAGGAGCAGGCTCGCGGACGGGAACGCGAGCCTCAGCATGCCCGCGAGCCGCTGGGGATCGATGTCGGGGATGCCCGTCTCCAGCACGATCCGCGTCGGCTGCATCTCCTCGGCCACGCGCAGGGCACCCGCACCGTTCTCGGTGAACCATGCACGAAGTCCCCGCGCCTGCAGCCACCCCTTCAGTTCCTCGGTTTCGTGGCGCTGAAGCCCCACGACCAGCGTGCGATCACTCTGCATTGCGAACCTCGATCGGCAGTGCTCGACGGGATCGCCGGGAGGGAGTACGGTCCCCCCGCTTGTGCCCCGGCGTCGAGCCGCTATTGTGTCGCGGCCGTCCGCTCAAGTCCACCGACTTGGAGAAGCGGGGCGGCAACCTCATGCTCGCCGGCGGGCTCGGCCCCCCTCGTCTCTCCCGAAACCTGCTGCTCTCGCCCATGCATCGCTCCCCGTTCTCCCCGCGCGCGCTCCGCTGTCCGGCCATCCTGCTGTCCATGCTCCTGACGGCAGCGGGGACGACCGCGTGCGGGGGAAGGCAGGACGGCGCCGGTCAAACCTACACCGAGGCGGCGGAAGAAGCCTACGCGCGCGCAGAGCGTGCCCTGTCGCGTCGCGACTTCCCACTCGCGAGGGAGCGCTTCCGGAACGTCTATCAGACCTACCCCTACAGCCGGTTCGCCGCCCTGTCCGAACTCGGAATGGCCGACACGTTCTTCGAGGAGCGCTCGTGGGCGCGAGCCGTGGAGGCGTACCGCAGGTTCGTTCGCTTTCACCCGACCCACGAGCGGGTGTCCTACGCCAGCTTCCGCATCGCGCAGGCCTACTACCGGCAGATGCCGCGCGACCCCTTCCTCATGCCCCCGTCCCACGAGCGCTCGCTCGGGACTGCGCTTGAGGCGCATCAGGCGCTCCAGTCGTTCCTGGCCGAACACGGCCAGAGCGAATTCGGCGAGGAAGCCTCCGAGCTGCTGGCCTCGGTGCGCGCCCGACTCGCACGCCATGAACTCTACGTGGCCGAGTTCTACATGCGCAGGGGCAACCCCACCGCCGTCGCCGATCGGACCGGTTACCTGATCGAGCGCTTTCCGGAGACCGAGGTCGTTCCGCAGGCCCTGTTCCTCTCCGCGCGCGCCCTGCTCGAACTCGGTGAGGTCCCGGCCGCACGGGAGAGACTCCAGCGGCTCGTCGAGCTTGCGCCGGACTCCGAACTCGCCCGGCGCGCCGCCCCCTACCTCCACTGAACCCCCGTCAGGACAGGCCAAGTCCGCACTTGACGATGGGACGGACATCGCCTAGTGCTGCGCCCCCTGTTGCGTGGATGCGCGATTCGCGTCCCACCCCCGTTCCGCAATCCCGCCAGGCGCCGCAGGCCCGTATCCCAATCACCAGGGAACCCGTTCACGAGGCGGGAACCCCATGGAATGCAAAGGTTCTAGCCATGAAGACCGTCAGCGTCACCCGCGATGAAGCGACGCGAGAGTGGTACATCGTCGACCTCGATGGTCTGACGGTGGGACGCGCTGCCGCACGCATCGCGTCCGTTCTGCGAGGAAAGCACAAGCCCTCCTTCACCCCGAACGCAGATACCGGCGACTTCGTCGTCGCCGTCAATGCGGACCGGATCGTGTTCACCGGGAACAAGTGGAAGGACAAGGTGTACTACCGCCACTCGAACTACCCCGGTGGTCTGCGCGAGGAGCGCGCCGAAGAAGTGCGCGAGAAGTACTCCGAGCGCATTCTCGAGAACGCAGTGGCCGGCATGCTTCCGAAGACCCCGCTCGGTCGACGGCTCCTCCGAAAGCTCAAGGTGTACCGGGGGGCCGAACACCCACACGCCGCCCAGCAGCCCCGACCGCTCACGATCGACTGACCCCGGAATCGCGGCAGGACGCGTTCCGAGAATCCATGGAGAGAACGACAATGGCCCAGACCACCGAATACCTGGCCACCGGCCGACGGAAGAGCGCATCCGCACGCGTTCGGATGCGACCCGGAACCGGGACCATCACGGTCAACCGGATGGACGTCGACGACTACTTCGGACGACCGACCTCCGTCATGATCCTGCGGCAGCCCCTGGAAGCCGTGGAACTCGCCGATCGCTTCGACATCTCGGTCAACGTGGTCGGCGGCGGGAAGTCCGGCCAGGCCGGCGCCGTCCGGCACGGTATCGCTCGAGCGCTCCTCGAGTTCGACCCCAACCTCCGCGCGGCGCTCAAGGTCGGCGGCTTCCTCACCCGCGACGCGCGCGTCAAGGAACGGAAGAAGTACGGTCAGCGAGGCGCACGCGCGAACTTCCAGTTCTCCAAGCGCTGAACGGACATTCGCCTCCCCGCTCGGCTCGGCCCGCAGGACGCATGGCGTCCGCGGGCCGTCGCCCGTTCCGACCCGGGGGCCATCGCACGCCTTCCCGCCTATCCCGGCACGACTCGGCCCGCAGAACGCACGGCGTCTGCGGGCCGTCGCGTGTTCAGGCCGCGGCGAGCCCGGCGTGGATGGTGGCTAGCCGAAGGTGGCGGCCGGACCCAGCAGCGGGAGCACCACGACGGACGGGATCAGGGCGACCATCGTTCGACCGAGGCCGAAGGAAAAGCGGCTGCGCATCCACGCCAGTACGATCCACGACCACCACAGGATCGCGAGGAAGGCCCCCACACTCGGGACCACGCACAGCAGCATGGCCGCCGAGGCGAGGCTGAACGCGCGAAGGGAGTCGTTGAACGAGATCCCCGAGCCTCCGGCGAGCAGGCAGCCGGCGTGCAGCGCCAGTGCGCCTCCGAACACGCGGAGAATGGCCAGGATGGGAAGCGCGAGCCAGGCGACCCAGAGGCCCTGTCCAGGGTCGACGCCTGCGTCGTCGAGTTGCTGGCGAACCCACTCGGCATTGAGCAGCATGAGCCACCCCAGCCAGAAGGCGTAGCCGGCGGTCGTGCACCCGAGCCCCAGCCCGAGCGCCGCACCGATTCGCCGTGGAGACGGCTGCGCGAACAGCCACGCCGGTCGAAACAGGATGCCCTCGATGCCCCGCACGATGCCGTTTCGCAGGGCAGGTTCACACCGGGGATCGCGGTGGCGGCTGGGCAGCGCGATGTCGGCCTCCCAGGCACAGTCCACGCAGTAGGCGCGGCCGTCCTCGGCCGCTCCGAGACGCGACGAGCCGAAGGCCAGGCCGCACGCGGTGCAGCACGCCGTGGCTGGACGCCCGGAGTCGTGCGAACACGGCGGCGGGGGCCCGAACCACGAGTCGGTTGCCCCGTCGCTTCGCCCACCTTCCTCGGTCGAGGTGCCCCGGGTCACTTCTTGCGGCCCTTCTTCCGGGATGCGCGGGACTTCTGCTTCCGGCGACGCGCCTTGTCCTTGTCGATCTTCGCGCGGGTCGCTGCCTTGCTCTCGGCCTGCACGCGCTGGCCCGGCGGGTTGTAGCCCCGGGGAAGCTGTGGTGCCTGGGGCTGGCCGGGGAAGCCGAGGCCGAAGGGGTCCGCCCCTCCGCCCGGGCCCCCTCCTCCAGCGCCGCCCATCGCACCGAACAGGTCGCCGAAGTCGGTGTTCTTGAGCTGTTGCAGCTGAGCAAGCTGCGAGAACCCGGGGATGCGCGACAGGAAGCCGCCCTGGTTCTGGCCGAACTGTCCGAGCATGCCGCGCATCATCTCGAATCGCTGCAGCAGATCGCCCACTTCACGTTCCTTTCGCCCGGACCCGCGAGCGATGCGTCGCTGCCGGGTGACCTGCGTCTTCACGAGTTCGGGGCGGCTGCGCTCCTCCGGGGTCATGGACGAGATCATCGCCTCGATCCGCACCAGCTCCTGATCATCGATGTTCACTCCCTTCGGCAGGTTGGCGCCGAACGGCATCATCTCCATCACGTCGCTCAGCGAGCCGAGCTTCTTGATGGTGCGGATCTGCTCGAGGAAATCGTTGAGGTCGAAGTCTCCGCGCAGCATTCGCTCCGCGTCCTGCTCGCGGTCGGCGGCCTCCTGCTCGGTGATCACGTTCTCCATTCGCCCGACGAGCGAGCGGATGTCCCCCATTCCGAGGATCCGGTCGGCAAACCCCGACGGCTGAAACTCCTGGAGCGCGTCCATGCCCTCGCCCATGCCGACGAACTTGATCGGCTTGCCCGTGACCTCCTTGATCGACAGTGCGGCACCGCCTCGGGCGTCACCGTCGAGCTTGGTCATGATGAACCCGTCGAGCTCGAGGCGCTCGTTGAATTCCTTGGCGGTGTTCACGGCGTCCTGGCCGATCATTGCGTCGACGACGAGGAGGATGTTCTGCGGCCGGACGCGCGCGACAATCTCCTCGAGTTCCGTCATCAGCAAGTCATCCACTGCCAGTCGGCCGGCGGTGTCGATCAGCACCACATCCCGGTCGGTCGCCCTGGCGTGCGCGACGGCCTCCTCGGCGATGTCCGGCGGGTTGCCTCCGTCCACCGTGTAGACCGGGACATCGAGGCGATCACCGAGCACCCGCAGCTGCTCCACCGCCGCAGGACGGTAGACGTCGCAGGCGACCAGCAGGGGGCGTCGCTGCTGGTGGTGCATGAGCCACCGGGCGAGCTTCCCCGTCGTCGTGGTCTTCCCCGCGCCCTGCAGGCCGACCATCATGACCACGGTGGGCCCCAGCCGTTCCTGTACGAACGTGAGCGAGGTGTCGACCGGACCCATGAGGTCCTCGAGCTCGTCATGGCAGATCTTGATGAAGACATCGCCGGGCTTGACCGCGAGCTTCTCGCCTTCGGCCTGCGCGCGGACGTGCACCACCTCTCCGAGGGTCTTCTCCTTGACCCGATTGAGAAACGCCTTGACCACACGGAAGTTGACGTCCGCCTCGAACAGCGCCATCCGGATGGCCTTCAGCGCCTCCTCGATGTTCTCCTCGGTGATTTCGCGCTTGCCCTCGAGGACGTTGCGCGCATTGGTGAAGCCCTTTCGGACGGCATCGAACATGGCCATGGAGACTCGCTCCTGAAGTGAGGACCCGGCTCGGGGAGTCCGGGGAGAGGAATCGGGGGCTCGCAGCCACAACGGGCGGTGCGGAGAGTCGCACCGCGCGCCGCGAAGCGGGCCGTGACACTATCGACGCCGGGGGCCACCGTCAACGGCAGGGGTGGCTTGACGGGAGAGGCGGTTCCGTTCTATCCCGCGGGTCTGTTGAAGGTACTGTGCCGGAAGCGCCGAACGGCCGCTCCCGAACCATGCCGCCGCCTCACCGACACGCCCCCCTGTCCACGGTTCGACACTCATGCGCGCAGCCCCTCCGTCCCTCGTTGTCCTGCTCGCCATTGTTCTCGGCCTCCTCACCACGGCCTGCGAGGTTACCCCGGGATTCGTGGAACGCTGGGAGAATCGCCCCGGCTCCGAGGAGCGGTTCATCGAATGGCTCCACCGGGAGGACACGAGCCAGGAGGTGAAGAACAAGTCCTTCGAACTGCTGCTCCGGCAGTGGGAGTACAGCGGACCGATGTTCCGCAACCCCAATGTGCGCATCCTCGCGGGAATTCCCTCCGACGCCGCGCGCGCCGCCACCGTGCGCGCCAACCTCCCCGTGATGCGCGAACTCACCGAGCAGGGAGGCAACTGGCGCTTCCGCGGGCGGGAACAGGCCTACTACATCCGCCGCGGAGTCACCGATGAGAGCCTGCGCGCCGAAGTCGATGCCTTCCTCATCGAGTGGTTCGACAACCACTGGGACCCCTGCGAAGCCGGACCCTCCGCCATCGGCGCCCGGGATGTCCTGAACCTCATCGGGCGTGAGCAGGGCGAAGGCGTCATCGCAGGCGTGATCCGGAACGCCGACCCCCACACCGCCATGATCTGCCTCCGCGATCAGGCCGCTGGTGTCGAGTGGCTCGGGCGCAGCGACGAAGTCGCCGCCGCCGTCCGCACCCGCTGGATCGACGGGCCCCAGTACACCGAAGCCGAAGGCGAGGACTCGCCCCAGGTCGGACCCCGACGCATCCGCTTTCTCGAATTCATCCAGGGCATGGCCAAGCACCCCGACATCAAGGCCCTCCTCTTCGAGCGCATCGACGCCCGCGACATCGACGCATCGCTCATGCTCGGCATCCTCGGTGAAGCCCGAAGCGACGAAGACCTCGCCGCTCTCGAGTCCCTCGTGGGACGCGATGGACTCGCCCGCTGGTACGCCTTCCGAACCCTCGTCGAGGTCGAAGGCGTCGATGGACTGCGTCGGGCCCTCGGCGCCGTGCCCGCCTCCGGGGCCTTCGAACAGTGGGCCGGAGACGAGCCGCGAGAGGACGGCTTCCGGCACGGGGCAGGAATCGCCTGCGGCTCCGCTCAGCTCTCCGAGAACGCGTCGACCATGCGTCCCGTCCTCCTGGACGCCGCCGCCTCCGGACCCCTGCCTCGCCGCACCCTCGCCACCGTCTGCCTCATCTCCGTCGCCAACGCCGACGTCGCCACCCGACTGCAGGCCATCCGCGGCGAGCTCGAGAGCGACCCCGAACTCCCGGCCTGGGGAGAGGGCACCATGACCCTCGGCGCCCTCATGGACCTCGCGATCGCCCAGGGCCGCAGCGAGTGAACCCCGCGCGGCACCCCGCACTCCCCCCGCGACGCACGACATTCCTGGCACTCACCGCCCTGTGCGCCGGACTCCTCGCCTGCACGCCGCCCCCGCAGCCCGAACCCGGCACCCTGACCGTTCTCCTCGAAGCGGTGCCGCGGACCCTCGACCCCCGATTCGCCACCGCCGACGTCGACGTGAAGGTCTCGCGCCTCGTGTTCAGCGGACTCGTGACCAACGACACCGCGGATGGGCGTCCCGAGCCGGATCTCGCCGCAGAAGTGCGCGAGGAACCACCCGGCACCTGGACCGTCTCCCTCCGCCCCGACGCCCGCTGGCACGACGGAGCGCCGGTCACGAGCGCCGACGTCGCCTACACCTTCGGTCAGCTCGACCACCCGAACGTGCGCTCGCCCTTCGCCGGTGCGTTCCGAGACGTCGACATCGAGGTCATCGATCCGCTCACCATCGTGTTCCGGCTCCCGGAGCCCTCCGCCACCTTCCTCGGAGACCTCGATCGCGGCCTCGTCCCCCACCACGTCCTGCACGAACGCGGACGTTTCGACGGCATGGATCCCGTCGGGGCCGGGCCGTGGCGTTTCGTCGAGCAGCAGCGCGACGGCACCGTCGTCCTTGCCCGCGCACAGGCACCCGGGACATCGACATCCGACGGGGAAGGGACCTCCGCGAACCAACTGCTCTTCCGGCCCGTCGCCGATGACAACAGCCGGCTGCTCACCCTGCTCGCCGGTGCGGCAGACCTCACGCTGAACACCGTCTCACCCCTCATGCTGCCCGTGCTCGATCGCGATGACGACCTCGTGGTCGAGCGATCGCCATCCTTCAAGTACACCTACCTCGCCTTCAATCTGGAGCACCCGGTCCTCTCCGACCTCCGGGTCCGCCAGGCGGTCGCCCTCGCGATCGATCGTGAGGAGATCATCCGCTACAAGTTCCGGGGCACCGCGACCCTCGCACGCAACATGATCCCCCCGGCCCATTGGGCGGCCGCTTCCGACGCGCGCGCGTGGCTGCATGACCCCGAAGCCGCCCGACGACTGCTCGACGAGGCCGGCCTGACGGCGGATCCGGTCACCGGATGTCGAACCTCCCTCACCTTCAAGACCTCCGCCAACCGGTTTCGCCGGTCGGTGGCCGCCGTCATGGCCGCACAGCTCACCGAAGTCGGGCTCTGCACGCGGGTTCAGAGCTTCGAGTGGGGTACCTTCTTCGAGGACATCCGCAGCGGGAACTTCGAGCTCACCACGCTGCAGTGGCCGTCCGTCACGGATCCGGACATCCTGAGGTGGGTCTTTCATTCGTCGAATATTCCGGACGCGGAGCGACGGGGGGCCGGGGGAAACCGCGGGCGCTATCGCAACGAGCGCGTGGATGCGCTGCTGGACGCGGGCCGGCGTGAGGGCGATGAGGACCGGCGCGCGGAGATCTACCGGGAGGTCCAGCGCATCCTCGCCGAGGATCTGCCCTACGTGAGCCTTTGGCACGAGGAGAATCTCGTCGTTCGGCGAAGGGATGTCATCGGGTTCGAGCCGACGCCCAACGCACGCTTTCCGGCGCTGTTGCAGACCCGCCGCGTGCTGGCGTCTCCGGACTGACGCTCCGGGCCGAACGGTTCGGGTCCGGCCGCGTGGTTCGTCTTTTGCGAAGCCCCGGCATGGACGTCTCTCGGACAGAGGCTCCCGGCCCGGCGGTGCCGGCCGATGCGGTGGTTCGCACGTTCCGCACTCGTGCCGGGTGCCCGTATCCCGGCAGCGACATCCACTATGCAGGTGGGAGGCGCCGGGTTCAGTCGCGCGCGGAGGAGCCTGACGCATTGGCTGCGGCGAGGGCAGCCGAGACCAGCGAGTCGGGCCGAACTGCGCCCGCGTGGACCGACACGATCCGGCCATCGGCGGCGACGATGATCGTGGTCGGCAGGACGCGGGCAGCAAACCGCGCGACGGCGGTGCCGTCGTCGAGCGCCGCGGGTGCATGGGGGGCGTGCTCCCGGAGGAAGGCGTTCACGTTCTGCTCCCGCGTCGGCGTCCGCGCATCCACGTTGAGGGCGAGGAAGGTGATGTCCGCGCGTTCGAGGTCGGTCACCGCGCCGGCGACCTCGGGGAGGGAGCGTCTGCAGGCGCCGCACCACGTGGCCCAGAGTTCCACCACGGCGGTTCGGCCTTGCAGACCCGCGAGCGTGCGGGGCACCTCCCCCTGCACGGGGGTCAGCCGCAGATCCGGTGCGGGCTGTCCGATGAGCGCCTCCTGGGAGCCGGGAAGCGGAGGACGGTGCTCGCAGGACGCAAGTACTGCTGCAGAAACGACGCACAGCGTGAGCACCACGGAGCGCCTCATGGTTCCTCCGGGATCCGGCGCAACGCGGCATCCAGGGTGCGGGCGGAGGTGACTCCGCTGTAGCCGCGCCGGATGGTGCCTTGCTCGTCCACGATGAAGATGGCGGGGATGCGGCGCACGCCGTAGGCGATCTGGGCGTCCCCGTCGTCCAGCAGCGTTGGCCAGCCGATCCCGTGCTCGCGCGCGTAGCGGGACACCCGGTCGGCGCGGCGATCCGCAGGCGGGTCGGTGTTGACACTGGCCATGTGGAGGGCGCCGCGGTGGCGTCGGGCGAGGTGCTGGAGTTCAGGGCGCATTCGGGTGCAGGGGCCGCACGTGAGGCTCCAGAAGTCGATGACGCTGAGCTGTCCGGGCTGCCAGAGGGGGTGGGAGTCGTGGTCGATGCCGGGGAGGTCGAGCGCGTGTGCGGAGGTCCCGACAAGCGGATGGTGGAGCCCGGGGTCGTCGGGATCCTCGGAGAAGTACTGGACGAGAGAGATGACCAGCAGCAGACCGATCGCCGCGAGGGCGAGGGTGGGCCAGGGGCGCGAGGCCGCTGGAGGCGTCGGTTCGGTCATGCGCGGTCGTCTCCTGTTCCGGGCATTGCGGTGCCTTGGGAGATGGCTAGTACGGAGGGCCGGTTCGGGCACCGGCACCCGTCTTCGTTCCCCCCGGTTACATGGCCACGGTACTTCCTCGCGACAACTGGCACGCGATCCGTCTCGGGCGGGTCGGCGTCCGCGTGGTGTGGAGGTGGTTCGCTGTCATCGCGGTCTTCGTGCTCGTGGTCGGTGCGTGCACCGCGCGTGAGGAGCCGGAGGAGGAGGAGCCGGAGGCGCCGGTGGTGCCGGTGGAGGTCGAGGCCATCGCCGAGCGCGACCTCGCGCGGGTGGCGAGCGGAACGACGACGCTGACCGGGCATGAGGAGCGAGTGCTGCTGGCGGAGGTGGGGGGGCGCGTGGTGCGCGTGGGGGCGGAGGAGGGCGACGAGGTGCCCGCGCGGGCGGAGCTGGTGCGCATCGAGAGTGACGATCTTCGGTTGAGTCTCGAGGATGCGGAGCAGACGGTCGCGCGCCTGGAGGAGGAGCTGGCGGAGCTGTCGCCGCTCGCGGATCGGGGGCTTGTTCCGCGTCAGCAGGTGGACGAGCTGCGGTTTCGGCTGCAGCAGGCGGGGACGGCCCGTTCGCGGGTACAGACGCAACGGTCGGGGCAGCGGTCGAGGAGCCCAATTGCGGGCATCGTGACGGCGCGGCTGGTGGAGCCGGGGGATCTTGTGGCCCCGGGGCAGCAACTGATGCGGGTCACGGCAGGGGACGAGCTGCATGCGGTCGTTCATCTTCCCGAGCGGGAGCTGGCGCATGTGCGCTCGGGGCAGGAGGCGACGGTGCGGGCGCCCGCGCTCGGTGATGGGGAGGTGCGCGGGGTGGTGGATCGGGTCTATCCGGTGGTGGATGCGCGAACGGGGACCGTTCGGGTGCGGGTTCGGGTGCTTGAACCGGAGATTCCCGAGGTCGGGGTGCGGCTTCGGCCGGGGAACTTCGTGGAGGTGCGCATCGTGACCGACCGCCGGGAGGGGGTGGCTTCGGTGCCGCGGCGGGCGGTGGTGTACGAGGGGACGGCGCCGTTCCTGTTCCTGCTCGACCGGGTGCTGGACGAGGAGGCGCCGGAGGTCTTCGGGTCGGGTGCCTCGGTGTTCGCGGTGCGGCGCGTGCCGATCGAGCTCGGCTATGCGGACGATCGGGTCGTGGAGTTGCGCGGTGGGCCACCGGTCGGGACATGGGTTCTGGTGGTGGGGCAGAGCGGGCTGGATCCGCAGTCGCACGTGGTACCGATGCGGGAGGGCGCTCCGCTTCCGGCTTCGCGTGCGGCGCCGTGGGACGCCTCGGCGGAGGTGGCGCCGGGCGACGGGACATGACGGGCGGGGGGTTCGGCGCGTTCTCGGTGGACCGGCCTGTGGCGACCGTGATGGTCGTGTCGGCGGTGATCGTGTTCGGCTGGATCTCCCTGGCCCAGCTTCCGGTGAGCCTGATGCCGGAGCTGGCCTATCCGACGCTGACGGTGCGGGTGGACTATCCCGGCGCGGCCCCCGAGGAGGTGGAGGAGGGGCTGGCCCGGCCCATCGAGGAGCTGGTGCGCACGGTGGAGGGGGTGCAGGGCGTGACCTCGGTGTCGCGGGCGGGATCGGCGGAGGTCGTGCTTCGGTTCCAGTGGGGGGTGGGGCTGGACGTGGCGGGCCAGAAGGTGCGCGAGCGGCTCGATCTGATCGTGTTTCCCGAGGGGTCAGAGCGCCCGGAGATTCTGCGTTACGATCCGGACCTCGACCCGATCCTGACGTTCGCGCTCAGTGGGGAGGTGGGCGTGGAGCGGTTGCGGCACGTCGCGGACGAGGAGATCCGCCGTGCGGTGGAAGGGGTGGCGGGCGTGGCGATGGTGCGGGTCCGCGGCGGTGAGGAGGAGGTGGTTCGGGTGGACGTGTCGGAGGCCGGTCTACAGCGCACGGGCCTGACCATCGAGGCGATCGAGGAGCGGCTGCGGGCCGAGAACGTGAACGTGGCCGGGGGGCGGCTGGTGGACGGGGAGCGGGAGCTGCTGGTGCGTACGCTCAACGAGCTGGGCTCGGTGGAGGAGCTGGCGGCGCTGGTGGTGGCGGTCCGGGGAGAGGTGCTGATCCGGCTGGAGGACGTGGCGACGGTGCGTCGGGCCTTCCGGGACCGGCGGTCGGTGCATCGCATGGACGGCCGGGAGGCGGTGGAGATCGCCGTGTTCAAGGAGGCGGATGCGAACGTGGTGGCGGTGGCCGAGGCGGTGAAGGCGATGCTGTTCGGACGGGCGCAGCTCGACGCGCTGGAGGAGCGCGATCCGCCCGGCGGGATGGCGGCTTCGCTGCCGGAGGGGTTCGCGCTGAGCATCCTCAGCGATCAGTCGGCCTACGTCCGGGCGGCGATCGGCGAGGTCGCTCGGACGGCGTTGCTGGGCGGGCTCTGCGCGGTTCTTGTTCTTCTGGTCTTCCTGGGCAATCTGCGGGCGACCCTGATCGTCGCGCTGGCCATTCCGCTGTCGGTGGTGGCGGCCTTCGTGCCGCTGCGGATGATGGGTCTGTCGCTGAACCTCATGACGCTCGGAGGGCTGGCCCTCGGCGTGGGGATGCTGGTGGACAATGCCATCGTGGTGCTCGAGGCGATCGTTCGTCGGCAGGAGGAGGGGGAGGAGAGGCGGCTGGCGGCGGTGCACGGTGTGGGCGAGGTGGCCGGCGCGGTGACGGCGTCGACGCTCACGACGCTCGCGGTGTTCGTGCCGATCGCCTTTCTCGACGGGGTGGCCGGGCAGCTCTTTGGTGACCTCGCGGTGGCGGTGGTCCTGGCCCTGCTGGCGTCGTTGGCGTTCGCGCTCTTCTTCGTGCCGACGATGGCGGCTCTTCCTCCGCTCGGCATGGGCGCCGGTCCGCGGGGTCCGCTGCTGCGGTGGCCGTCGGTCACCGCGCTGGTCGCGGACCTGCGGGCGTGGCGGGTCGTCGTGCGTCGGGGGGGCGCGCGGGGGGGGCTGGGGGTGCTGATCCTTCCTGTGCTGATCGGCTGGTGGACGCGGCGGACGTTGAGGTGGCTCGTGCTGGATGTCCTGGAGCTGCTGTGGCGGGTGGTGCGCGGGTCGGTGGAGCGTGAGGC